>NZ_JYGP01000003.1:0-172500 GCF_000960005.1 Streptococcus mitis
CGAACACAGAAGTTAAGCCCTAGAACGCCGGAAGTAGTTGGGGGTTGCCCCCTGTGAGATATGGAAGTCGCTTAGCTCTAGGGAGTTTAGCTCAGCTGGGAGAGCATCTGCCTTACAAGCAGAGGGTCAGCGGTTCGATCCCGTTAACTCCCATAGGTCCCGTAGTGTAGCGGTTATCACGTCGCCCTGTCACGGCGAAGATCGCGGGTTCGATTCCCGTCGGGACCGTTAGAATAACGTAAGTTATTTTAGACTCGTTAGCTCAGTTGGTAGAGCAATTGACTTTTAATCAATGGGTCACTGGTTCGAGCCCAGTACGGGTCATATATGCGGGTTTGGCGGAATTGGCAGACGCACCAGATTTAGGATCTGGCGCTTAACGGCGTGGGGGTTCAAGTCCCTTAACCCGCATTAAGATATAATAAATGAGCCGGCTTAGCTCAGTTGGTAGAGCATCTGATTTGTAATCAGAGGGTCGCGTGTTCAAGTCATGTAGCCGGCATTTTTAGATAGAAGAAAACAGTGCGAACGTAGTTCAGTGGTAGAACACCACCTTGCCAAGGTGGGGGTCGCGGGTTCGAATCCCGTCGTTCGCTTAGAGAGGCCGGGGTGGCGGAACTGGCAGACGCACAGGACTTAAAATCCTGCGATTGGTAACGATCGTACCGGTTCGATTCCGGTCCTCGGCATAATATAATGAGCACCCTTAGCTCAACTGGATAGAGTACCTGACTACGAATCAGGCGGTTAGAGGTTCGACTCCTCTAGGGTGCATTTTTCTATTTAACTCGGGAAGTAGCTCAGCTTGGTAGAGTACTTGGTTTGGGACCAAGGTGTCGCAGGTTCGAATCCTGTCTTCCCGATTCATTACAGAGATACGTAAGCGTATCTTTTTTGTTTAACTAGATATTATATACATTAAGAGAGAATCAGTTTGCTTCTCTCTTTTTTGAATTTCAGTAATTCATTTTGATCGCGTATACTTTTTTGTTTCCTGTCTTGTTTAATAAATACTGTAGTTAATTATACACATTGAAATTTAATAGATTTTATAACTCTTATTAATTCTTAATAAAGTAATAGAAGAGTTTTTGTTGAACCTATAATATATGTTTCAATGTTATAAAAATTGCTGCTATTACGAGTTTAGATAAGTATTAGTTTACATTATAGTGTGAATGGGGTTTGATATTTCTTTTGAGGAGGCTGCCTTAGATTTTTCTACTTGTGTTTTATTGTATAGTGTATCTTGTTTGTTTTGAACAGAATTTTTAATGACATTTGTCATATCTCCTCATGACAGAAGCTTCTAGTGATTCTACCTTCAAAGAATTATACTAGATGTATCAAGTGGAGGAAGAAAAAATGAAACATAAAGTAATTGTCGCAATGAGTTTAGTAGCAGCAGGAGTCATGACTTATCTCATGTTCTCAGGATTGGATGAAGATTTCTATCATTTTCCTTGGGAGCTATTTGCAGGATTTGGAATGATGTCCTGGCTTATCCGAGAAGGTTTGAAATTAGTCTCAGATGTGAAAAAGGAGTTTGAAAAATGAAAAAAGCGTTTCTCTATCTTTTTATTGGACTATCACTAGTGGTATGGTTGGTAGAAATGTTTACAGGTTGGTTTGATCAAGCCTTCCTTCACCAAGCCATTCGCGGTGCCTGGGGACTGGGATTTATGATTTTTATCGCCTTTCCTATGGGAAAGGAGTGGTTGAAAGGAGAATATCATGAACATGATTAAGGTAGAAAGCCTAAATAAAAACATCAAGGGCAAGGCTATTTTGAAGGATATTTCCTTTGAGATAGCTGAAGGTGAATGCGTCGCCTTGATTGGGCCCAATGGTGCTGGGAAGACCACACTCTTGGACTGTTTGCTTGGAGATAAACGGGTCACAAGCGATCAAGTATCCATCCAAGGCTTGCCAGTGACGAGTTCTCAGTTAGACTACACAAGATCCTATCTCCCTCAAGAAAATGTCATCGTTCAGAAATTAAAGGTCAAAGAGTTGATTGCTTTCTTTCAAAGTATTTATCCAAATCCCTTGAGCAACCAGGAAATCGATCAACTATTGCAGTTTGACCAGCATCAGAAAGAGCAATTCGCAGAAAAATTGTCAGGCGGGCAAAAGCGTCTCTTCTCTTTTGTCTTGACCTTGATTGGGCGACCAAAGCTTGTCTTTTTAGATGAACCAACTGCTGCCATGGATACTTCAACTCGTCAACGCTTTTGGGAAATTGTTCAGGAACTAAAAGCTAAGGGAGTTACCATTCTCTATTCCTCCCATTATATCGAAGAGGTAGAGCATACAGCGGACCGGATTTTGGTCTTGAATAAGGGAGAGTTGATTCGTGATACGACGCCTCTAGCCATGCGTAGTGAGGGAATTGAAAAGCATTTTATCCTTCCTCTAGCATACAAGGAAGTCATTGAGCAGTCTAACTTGGTTGAAAACTGGTCACAAAAACAAGATGCTCTACAAGTAGTCACACGCGAAGCGGACGCTTTCTGGGAACTATTAGTTCAGGCAGGATGTAGGATTCAAGAAATTGAAGTCAATAATCGTAGCTTGCTGGATACAATCTTTGAAGAAACACAAAAGGGAGATGACTAAGATGAAACGATGGATCGCACTAAACAAGATAGAATTTCTATTGACCAAACGACAATTAGTCTATTATCTGTTATCCGTAGGGATGCCGACAGCCTTCTATTTATTTTTTTCTGGCATGTACCAGGACACACCAGGTGGGCCCGCGAATTTTATGCGTGATTACCTCATCTCCATGACAGCCTTTTCCATGATGTCGACAGCTATGTTTTCATTCCCAGCTGTTTTACATACCGATAAAATCAACAATTGGCAGAAAACATTACGCCATACTCCAGTAAATATGGTAGAATATTATCTATCAAAGATAACAAGTATGATGGTTGATTATTTGGTCTCAATCCTGGTTGTTTTCTCAGTTGGGCACTTGGTCAGAGGTGTGGATATGTCTCTAGGAAGCTGGATTGGGGCTGCACTTTTGCTGATAGTAGGAAGTGTTGCCTTTGTAGCGCTTGGATTGACCTTGACACTCTTACCTTCTAGTCAGCTGATGTCTGTCGTGGGCAATCTTCTCTATCTAGGCTTGGCTGTTTTAGGCGGACTCTGGATGCCCATCTCTTTATTTCCAGACTGGATGCAAGCAATCGGGAAGTGTCTACCAACTTATCAGTTGATGGAGTTGCTCAAGACCTTCTTAAACGAGGGTGGCATCAATTTATCAGCCACAGTTTATCTACTTGTTTTTTCAGCAGTTTTGTTTGGTTTGACCATTTACCTTCAAGGTCATAAGGAGAATTCTTAATGCTTGAAAGACTGAAAAGCATACATTATATGTTTTGGGCCAGTTTGATTTTTATGATTTTCCCCATCCTACCTGTAGTGACTGGATGGCTTTCTGCCTGGCATTTATTGATTGATATTCTATTTGTAGTGGCGTATTTGGGTGTTTTAACAACTAAGAGCCAGCGCCTATCTTGGCTATATTGGGGCCTCATGCTGACTTATGTAGTTGGGAATACTGCCTTTGTTGCTGTTAATTATATCTGGTTTTTCTTTTTCCTATCCAATCTCTTAAGTTATCATTTCAGCGTAGGTGGTCTAAAGTCTTTACATGTCTGGACTTTTCTTCTTGCTCAAGTCCTTGTTGTGGGCCAATTGTTGATTTTTCAGAGAATCGAAGTTGAGTTTCTATTCTATCTATTTGTAATTCTTGCTTTTGTCGATTTAATGACTTTTGGCTTGGTTCGGATTCGAATTGTGGAGGATTTGAAAGAAGCACAGGCTAAGCAAAATGCCCAGATAAATCTATTGCTTGCTGAAAATGAACGCAGTCGTATCGGTCAAGATTTGCATGATAGTCTGGGGCATACCTTTGCTATGCTTAGTGTTAAAACTGATCTAGCCTTGCAGTTATTTCAAATACAGGCTTATCCACAGGTGGAAAAGGAATTAAGAGAAATACAGCAAATTAGCAAAGAATCAATGCGTGAAGTGCGAACCATTGTAGAAAATCTTAAGTCTAGAACTTTGACATCCGAACTAGAGACTGTGAAAAAGATGTTAGAAATTGCTGGAATTGAGGTGGAAATAGCTAATCAACTAGATACAGCTAGCTTAACTCAGGAATTGGAGTCAACGGCTTCCATGATTTTGCTTGAGTTGGTGACCAATATCATCAAACATGCTAAAGCGTCTAAAGTCTACTTAAGATTAGAACGGACAGAGAAAGAACTCATTCTAACAGTGAGAGATGATGGCTGTGGCTTTACTTCTATAAAGGGGGATGACCTCCATACAGTTCGAGATCGTGTTCTTCCATTTTCGGGAGAAGTAAAGGTAATTAGTTGGAAAGAACCGACAGAAGTTCAGGTTCGACTACCTTATAAGGAGAGAAACTAAGATGAAACTACTTGTTGCAGAAGATCAAAGTATGTTACGAGATGCAATGTGCCAGTTGCTCACGCTTCAACCGGATGTAGAGTTTGTCTTTCAAGCCAAGAATGGGCAAGAAGCAATCCAACTATTAGAAAAGGAGTCTGTAGATATCGCCATCCTTGACGTAGAAATGCCTGTTAAGACAGGTCTTGAAGTCTTGGAGTGGATACGAGCAGAAAATCTAGCAACAAAGGTGGTTGTGGTGACGACCTTCAAGCGTCCTGGGTATTTTGAACGTGCGGTCAAGGCTGGAGTAGATGCTTATGTATTAAAAGAAAGAAACATTGCAGAGCTAATGCAAACCTTGCACACCGTCCTCGAAGGGCGCAAGGAGTATTCGCCTGAATTGATGGAAGTGGTGATGACGCATCCCAATCCATTAACGGAGCAAGAAATCGCAGTTTTAAAGGGAATTGCTCAGGGCTTCTCTAACCAAGAAATTGCAGACAAACTTTATCTATCCAACGGAACAGTCCGAAACTATGTCACCAATATTCTTTCCAAGCTAGATGCAGGCAATCGAACAGAGGCAGCTAATATCGCGAAAGAATCTGGTTGGTTGTGATGATATAATATTTTTTTGAACATTATGTGTTAAAATTGATGGAATTGAATGGAACAATACTAACTTTAGGAGGGTGGGATTCCTCCTTTTTCTTTTTTGGGGGAGCACTACAAAAGAGCTAAAATTAACAATAAAAAAGAAAAATATCTTGACAACCAATGGAAAATTTTGTTACAATAATAGACGGTACTTTTTACTTTTGGTCTCTCAAGAGTGTACAGGGACGTGCTGACAAATGTTGCAAAAGTACACACAGATGATAGCTGTCACCAAGTGTATCATCACCAAAAATAAAAAAACACAGGAGAATGTAGATGCCTACAATTAACCAATTGGTTCGCAAACCGCGTAAATCAAAAGTAGAAAAATCTAAATCACCAGCTTTGAACGTTGGTTACAACAGTCATAAAAAAGTTCAAACAAACGTTTCTTCACCACAAAAACGTGGTGTTGCAACTCGTGTTGGAACAATGACACCTAAAAAACCTAACTCAGCCCTTCGTAAATTCGCTCGTGTACGTTTGAGCAACCTTATCGAAGTTACTGCCTACATCCCAGGTATCGGACACAACTTGCAAGAACACAGCGTGGTTCTTCTTCGTGGTGGACGTGTAAAAGACCTTCCAGGGGTACGTTACCATATCGTCCGTGGTGCACTTGATACTGCAGGTGTTAACGATCGTAAACAAGGCCGTTCTAAATACGGTACTAAACGTCCAAAAGCATAAGGAAAGGGGATAAAGAGAAATGAGTCGTAAAAATAGAGCGCCAAAACGTGACGTATTGCCAGATCCGCTTTACAATTCACAACTAGTTACTCGTCTTATCAACCGCGTTATGCTTGATGGTAAACGTGGTACAGCTGCTTCAATCGTTTACGGTGCCTTTGAGCAAATCAAAGAAGCTACTGGTAACGATGCACTTGAAGTATTTGAAACAGCTATGGAAAACATCATGCCTGTACTTGAAGTACGTGCACGTCGTGTTGGTGGTTCTAACTACCAAGTCCCAGTTGAAGTTCGTCCAGAACGTCGTACAACACTTGGACTTCGTTGGTTGGTAACAATTGCTCGTCTTCGTGGTGAACACACAATGCAAGACCGTCTTGCAAAAGAAATCTTGGATGCTGCTAACAACACTGGTGCAGCTGTTAAGAAACGTGAAGACACTCACCGTATGGCTGAAGCTAACCGTGCATTCGCACACTTCCGTTGGTAATATAGGATGCGAAAGCGTTAAGAAAGTCCCAGAGAAAATAGGGAATCAAAGCAGGTTGCGATTGCAACCAATGAGATTCATCTTTTTCTCCAGACTTTTAGCTTGGGCTCAACTCAACTAACTTGGGCTTTTAGCCCGAGTTCGATTCAATTTGTAAATTTACAAGTTGAAACCAACAATAGCATGAAAACATTGAGAACGGGTAGGTCCTGCCTATCCGTTTTTATTAAAATCATGTTATAATAGAATAGAAATCAAAAATAAATAGGAGAAACAAACCTCATGGCACGCGAATTTTCACTTGAAAAAACTCGTAATATCGGTATCATGGCTCACGTCGATGCTGGTAAAACAACAACTACTGAGCGTATTCTTTACTACACTGGTAAAATCCACAAAATCGGTGAAACTCACGAAGGTGCGTCACAAATGGACTGGATGGAGCAAGAGCAAGAACGTGGTATCACTATCACATCTGCTGCGACAACAGCTCAATGGAACAACCACCGCGTAAACATCATCGACACACCAGGACACGTGGACTTCACAATCGAAGTACAACGTTCTCTTCGTGTATTGGACGGTGCGGTTACTGTTCTTGACTCACAATCAGGTGTTGAGCCTCAAACTGAAACAGTTTGGCGTCAAGCAACTGAGTACGGAGTTCCACGTATCGTATTTGCCAACAAAATGGACAAAATCGGTGCTGACTTCCTTTACTCTGTAAGCACACTTCACGATCGTCTTCAAGCAAATGCACACCCAATCCAATTGCCAATCGGTTCTGAAGATGACTTCCGTGGTATCATCGACTTGATCAAGATGAAAGCTGAAATCTATACGAACGACCTTGGTACAGATATCCTTGAAGAAGACATCCCAGCTGAATACCTTGACCAAGCTCAAGAATACCGTGAAAAATTGATCGAAGCAGTTGCTGAAACTGACGAAGAATTGATGATGAAATACCTCGAAGGTGAAGAAATCACTAACGAAGAATTGAAAGCTGGTATTCGTAAAGCGACTATCAACGTTGAATTCTTCCCAGTATTGTGTGGTTCTGCCTTCAAGAATAAAGGTGTTCAATTGATGCTTGATGCGGTTATTGACTACCTTCCAAGCCCACTTGACATTCCAGCGATCAAAGGTGTTAACCCAGATACAGACGCAGAAGAAACTCGTCCAGCATCTGATGAAGAGCCATTTGCAGCTCTTGCCTTCAAGATCATGACAGACCCATTCGTAGGTCGTTTGACATTCTTCCGTGTTTACTCAGGTGTTCTTCAATCAGGTTCATACGTATTGAACACTTCTAAAGGTAAACGTGAGCGTATCGGACGTATCCTTCAAATGCACGCCAACAGCCGTCAAGAAATCGACACTGTTTACTCAGGTGATATCGCTGCTGCCGTTGGTTTGAAAGATACTACAACTGGTGACTCATTGACAGATGAAAAAGCTAAAATCATTCTTGAGTCAATCAACGTTCCAGAACCAGTTATCCAATTGATGGTTGAGCCAAAATCTAAAGCTGACCAAGACAAGATGGGTATTGCCCTTCAAAAATTGGCTGAAGAAGATCCAACATTCCGCGTTGAAACAAACGTTGAAACTGGTGAAACAGTTATCTCAGGTATGGGTGAGCTTCACCTTGACGTCCTTGTTGACCGTATGCGTCGTGAGTTTAAAGTTGAAGCGAACGTAGGTGCTCCTCAAGTATCTTACCGTGAAACATTCCGCGCTTCTACTCAAGCACGTGGATTCTTCAAACGTCAGTCTGGTGGTAAAGGTCAATTCGGTGATGTATGGATTGAATTTACTCCAAACGAAGAAGGTAAAGGATTCGAATTCGAAAACGCAATCGTTGGTGGTGTGGTTCCTCGTGAATTTATCCCAGCGGTTGAAAAAGGTTTGGTAGAATCTATGGCCAACGGTGTTCTTGCAGGTTACCCAATGGTTGACGTTAAAGCTAAACTTTACGATGGTTCATACCACGATGTCGACTCATCTGAAACTGCCTTCAAGATCGCGGCTTCACTTGCCCTTAAAGAAGCTGCTAAATCAGCGCAACCAGCTATCCTTGAGCCAATGATGCTCGTAACAATCACTGTTCCAGAAGAAAACCTTGGTGATGTTATGGGTCACGTAACTGCTCGTCGTGGACGTGTAGATGGTATGGAAGCACATGGTAACAGCCAAATCGTCCGTGCTTACGTTCCACTTGCTGAAATGTTCGGTTACGCAACAGTTCTTCGTTCTGCATCTCAAGGACGTGGTACATTCATGATGGTATTTGACCACTACGAAGATGTACCTAAGTCAGTACAAGAAGAAATCATTAAGAAAAATAAAGGTGAAGACTAATCTGTTCTCACTCTAGAAGGAAGTCACTTAGTGGCTTCCTTTTGTCTTTAGAAAATACCTCTAAATATGGTAAAATAGTAGGAGAATAATGTGAGGAAAATGAATGTCAAATAGTTTTGAAATTTTGATGAATCAATTGGGGATACCTGCTGAAATGAGACAGGCTCCTGCTTTAGCACAGGCCGATATTGAGCGAGTTGTGGTTCATAAAATTAGTAAGGTATGGGAGTTTCATTTCGTATTTTCTAATATTTTACCGATTGAAATCTTTTTAGAATTAAAGAAAGGTTTAAGCGAAGAATTTTCTAAGACAGGCAATAAAGCTGTTTTCGAAATCAAGGCTCTGTCTCAAGAATTTTCAAATCAACTCTTGCAGGCCTATTATAGAGAGGCTTTTTCTGACGGGCCGTGTGCTAGTCAAGGTTTTAAGTCCCTTTATCAAAATTTGCAAGTTCGTGCGGAGGGTAATCAACTATTTATTGAGGGCTCTGAGGCTATTGATAAGGAACATTTTAAGAAAAATCACCTTCCTAATTTGGCTAAACAACTTGAAAAATTTGGTTTTCCAACTTTTAACTGTCAAGTCGAGAAGAATGATGTCCTGACCCAAGAGCAAGAGGAAGCCTTTCATGCTGAAAATGAGCAGATTGTTCAAGCGGCCAATGAGGAAGCGCTCCGTGCTATGGAACAACTGGAACAGATGGTACCTCCTCCAGCGGAAGAGAAACCAGCCTTTGATTTTCAAGCGAAAAAAGCTGCAGCTAAACCAAAGTTGGACAAGGCGGAGATTACTCCTATGATCGAAGTGACGACGGAGGAAAATCGTTTGGTCTTTGAAGGGGTTGTTTTTGATGTGGAGCAAAAAGTGACCAGAACAGGGCGTGTTTTGATCAACTTTAAAATGACGGACTACACTTCAAGTTTTTCTATGCAAAAGTGGGTTAAGAATGAAGAAGAGGCTCAGAAATTTGATCTAATCAAGAAAAATTCTTGGCTCCGAGTTCGTGGGAATGTGGAGATGAATAGCTTCACACGCGATTTGACGATGAACGTGCAAGACGTGCAGGAAGTTGTTCACTATGAGCGTAAGGATTTGATGCCAGAAGGTGAGCGTCGGGTTGAGTTTCACGCTCATACTAACATGTCGACCATGGATGCTCTACCAGAGGTTGAAGAAATCGTTGCGACAGCTGCTAAGTGGGGACACAAAGCAGTTGCTATCACCGACCACGGGAATGTTCAATCCTTCCCACACGGTTATAAGGCGGCTAAGAAAGCGGGGATCCAGCTGATCTATGGTATGGAAGCCAATATCGTGGAGGACCGTGTTCCTATCGTTTATAACGAAGTGGAGATGGACTTGTCAGAAGCGACCTATGTGGTATTTGACGTGGAAACGACGGGTCTATCAGCTATCTACAATGACTTGATTCAGGTTGCGGCCTCTAAGATGTATAAGGGGAATGTCATTGCTGAATTTGATGAATTTATCAATCCCGGGCATCCTTTGTCGGCCTTTACCACGGAGTTGACTGGAATTACAGATGACCATGTCAAAAATGCCAAACCACTGGAACAAGTTTTGCAAGAATTCCAAGAATTTTGCAAGGATACGGTCCTAGTTGCCCATAATGCGACCTTTGACGTTGGCTTTATGAATGCCAATTATGAGCGTCATGGTTTGCCTAAGATTAGTAAACCAGTGATTGATACGCTGGAGTTTGCTAGAAACCTCTATCCTGAGTACAAACGTCATGGTTTGGGGCCTTTGACCAAGCGTTTTGGTGTGGCCTTAGAACATCACCACATGGCCAACTACGATGCGGAAGCGACTGGTCGTCTGCTCTTTATCTTTATCAAAGAGGTAGCAGAAAAACATGGTGTGACCGATTTAGCTAGACTTAACATTGATTTGATTAGTCCAGATTCTTATAAAAAAGCTCGTATCAAGCATGCGACCATTTATGTCAAGAATCAAGTAGGACTAAAAAATATCTTTAAGCTGGTTTCCTTGTCTAATACCAAGTACTTTGAAGGGGTGCCACGGATTCCGAGAACGGTTCTAGATGCCCATAGGGAAGGTTTGATTTTAGGATCAGCTTGCTCTGAAGGTGAAGTTTTTGACGCAGTTGTTTCCCAAGGTGTAGATGCGGCGGTTGAGGTGGCCAAGTATTATGACTTTATCGAGGTTATGCCACCTGCCATCTATGCGCCACTGATTGCTAAGGAGCAGGTCAAGGATATGGAAGAACTCCAGACCATTATCAAGAGTTTGATAGAGGTGGGAGACCGTCTTGGTAAGCCTGTTCTGACTACCGGAAATGTTCACTATATCGAACCGGAAGAAGAGATTTATCGTGAAATTATCGTCCGTAGTTTGGGACAGGGGGCTATGATTAACCGAACTATTGGTCACGGTGAACATGCCCAACCAGCTCCTCTGCCAAAAGCCCATTTTAGAACGACCAATGAGATGTTGGATGAATTTGCCTTCTTGGGAGAGGAACTGGCACGTAAATTGGTTATTGAAAATCCCAATGCTTTGGCAGATATCTTTGAACCTGTTGAGGTTGTTAAGGGGGACTTGTATACGCCTTTCATCGACAAGGCTGAAGAAACAGTTGCCGAGTTGACCTATAAGAAGGCCTTTGAGATTTATGGAAATCCGCTGCCAGATATCGTTGATTTGCGGATTGAAAAAGAACTAACCTCTATTCTGGGGAATGGATTTGCTGTGATTTATCTGGCTTCCCAGATGCTGGTACAACGTTCCAATGAACGGGGCTACTTGGTTGGTTCTCGTGGGTCTGTTGGGTCCAGTTTCGTTGCGACCATGATTGGGATTACGGAGGTCAATCCTCTCTCTCCTCACTATGTCTGTGGTCAGTGTCAGTATAGTGAGTTTATCACCGATGGTTCTTATGGTTCAGGATTTGATATGCCTAATAAGGACTGTCCTAAATGTTGTCACAAACTAAGTAAAAACGGACAGGATATTCCTTTCGAGACCTTCCTTGGTTTTGATGGGGACAAGGTTCCCGATATTGACTTGAACTTCTCGGGAGAAGACCAGCCTAGCGCCCACTTGGATGTGCGTGATATCTTTGGTGAGGAATATGCCTTCCGTGCAGGAACGGTTGGTACGGTGGCTGCCAAGACTGCCTATGGCTTTGTCAAAGGCTATGAGCGGGACTATGGGAAGTTTTATCGTGATGCAGAGGTGGAACGCCTAGCTCAAGGTGCTGCTGGTGTCAAGCGGACAACAGGACAACACCCGGGGGGAATCGTTGTTATTCCTAACTACATGGATGTCTACGATTTTACGCCTGTCCAGTATCCAGCGGATGACGTGACGGCTGAATGGCAGACGACCCACTTTAACTTCCACGATATCGATGAGAATGTCCTCAAACTTGATGTGCTGGGACATGATGATCCGACCATGATTCGGAAATTGCAGGACTTGTCTGGGATTGACCCTAATGAAATTCCTATGGATGACGAAGGCGTAATGGCCCTCTTTTCTGGGACTGATGTGCTAGGAGTGACACCTGAGCAAATCGGAACGCCTACGGGCATGCTGGGAATTCCAGAGTTTGGGACCAACTTTGTACGTGGAATGGTGGACGAGACGCACCCAACGACTTTTGCAGAATTGCTTCAGTTGTCAGGGTTGTCTCACGGTACCGACGTTTGGCTTGGCAATGCTCAAGATCTGATTAAGCAAGGAATAGCAGACCTATCGACTGTTATCGGTTGTCGGGACGACATCATGGTTTACCTCATGCATGCTGGTCTTGAACCTAAGATGGCCTTTACCATCATGGAACGGGTACGTAAGGGCTTGTGGCTAAAGATTTCCGAAGAGGAGCGAAATGGCTACATCGAAGCCATGAAGGCCAATAAGGTACCAGAGTGGTATATAGAGTCCTGCGGGAAAATTAAGTACATGTTCCCTAAAGCCCATGCGGCAGCCTACGTTATGATGGCCTTGCGTGTGGCCTACTTCAAGGTTCACCATCCTATTTATTATTACTGTGCTTACTTCTCAATCCGCGCTAAGGCTTTTGATATCAAGACTATGGGTGCAGGCTTGGAGGCTATCAAGCGCAGAATGGAAGAAATCTCTGAAAAACGGAAGAACAATGAGGCCTCTAATGTGGAGATTGACCTCTATACAACTCTTGAAATTGTCAATGAAATGTGGGAACGTGGTTTCAAGTTTGGGAAGTTAGACCTCTACCGTAGTGATGCGACTGAATTCATCATTGACGGAGATACACTGATTCCACCATTTGTTGCTATGGATGGTCTGGGAGAGAACGTTGCTAAGCAGTTGGTGCGAGCGCGTGAAGAGGGAGAATTCCTCTCTAAAACAGAACTACGCAAGCGTGGTGGGCTCTCATCAACCTTGGTTGAAAAGATAGATGAAATGGGGATTCTGGGCAATATGCCAGAGGATAACCAACTCAGTTTGTTTGATGAGTTGTTTTAAGGTCTTGGAGGAAAAAAGATGAAACTAAGAATTTTTGCGGAAGATAAGCCGGCTGAGAAGGTATTTGAATATCAATTGGAACTTGCTGACCAGACAATCCTTCTATCAACAGCACTCTTGTCAGGTGCTATTGCTTTAGCAGGATTATTCTCTGCTTTGAAAGAAAAATAAAATAGAAAAGAGAAAACAACATGGTTTTACCAAATTTTAAAGAAAATCTAGAAAAATATGCGAAATTACTGGTTGCGAACGGAATCAACGTGCAGGCTGGTCACACTTTGGCTCTTTCTATTGATGTGGAGCAACGCGAGTTGGCTCACTTAATCGTCAAAGAAGCTTATGCTTTGGGTGCACATGAGGTGATCGTTCAGTGGACAGATGATATCATCAACCGTGAGAAATTCCTCCACGCACCGATGGAGCGTCTGGATAATGTACCAGAATACAAGATTGCTGAGATGAACTATCTCTTGGAGAACAAGGCTAGCCGTCTTGGAGTTCGTTCATCTGATCCAGGTGCCTTGAACGGAGTGAATGCTGACAAGCTTTCAGCTTCTGCTAAAGCTATGGGACTTGCCATGAAGCCAATGCGTATCGCAACTCAATCTAACAAGGTTAGCTGGACTGTAGCAGCCGCTGCTGGACTTGAGTGGGCTAAGAAAGTCTTTCCAAATGCTGCTAGCGATGAAGAAGCAGTCGATCTCCTTTGGGACCAAATCTTTAAAACTTGCCGTGTCTACGAAGAAGATCCTGTTAAGGCCTGGGAAGAGCATGCAGCTATCCTCAAGAGCAAGGCCGATATGCTTAATAAAGAGCAATTTTCAGCCCTTCACTACACAGCGCCAGGGACAGATTTGACCCTTGGATTGCCGAAGAACCACGTTTGGGAATCAGCTGGTGCTATCAATGCACAGGGCGAAGGATTCTTGCCAAATATGCCGACAGAGGAAGTCTTCACAGCGCCTGACTTCCATCGTGCAGATGGTTATGTCACTTCTACAAAACCGCTTAGCTATAATGGAAATATCATCGAAGGAATTAAAGTAAGCTTCAAGGATGGACAAATTGTGGATATCACTGCTGAGAAGGGTGATCAGGTTATGAAGGATCTTGTCTTTGAAAATGCGGGTGCGCGTGCCTTGGGTGAATGTGCCTTGGTACCAGATCCAAGCCCAATTTCTCAGTCAGGCATTACCTTCTTTAACACCCTTTTCGATGAGAATGCTTCAAACCACTTGGCTATTGGTGCAGCCTATGCAACTAGCGTTGTTGGTGGAGCGGAGATGAGCGAAGAGGAGCTTGAAGCTGCGGGGCTTAACCGTTCAGATGTTCACGTAGACTTTATGATTGGTTCTAACCAAATGGATATCGATGGTATCCGTGAGGATGGGACACGTGTACCACTCTTCCGTAACGGAGATTGGGCAAAGTAAGGAGATAATATGTTAGGAAGTATGTTCGTTGGTCTCCTAGTGGGATTTTTAGCAGGTACTCTAACCAATCGTGGAGAGCGAATGGGATGTTTTGGAAAAATGTTTCTGGGCTGGATTGGTGCCTTTATAGGCCATTTGCTTTTTGGAACTTGGGGACCGATAATAGCAGGAACTGCCATTATTCCGGCAGTACTAGGTTCCATGATTGTCTTAGCGATTTTCTGGAGACGAGGAAGTTAATTTCTTAAATCTGATACTCAATGAAAATCAAAGAGCAAACTAGGAAACTAACCGCAGATTGCTCAAATCACTGTTTTGAGGTTGTAGATAGAACTGACGAAGTCAGTAACATATATACGGCAAGACGACGTTGACGCGGTTTGAAGAGATTTTTGAAGAGTATGAAACGAAAAGGAGATTGGTCATTGTACCAGCCTCCTTTTGAGTATGATATAATAGTTCTATGAGATTAGATAAATTTTTAGTTGCCTGTGCTGTGGGGAGCCGGACTGAGGTCAAAAACTTGCTCAAGGCTGGGCGCGTGACGGTAAATGGTAAAAAAGAAAAGTCGGCTAAATTGCAGATTGATGAAGAAAGAGATGAGATTCACTTTGATGGGCAAGTACTGGAGTATGAAGAGTTTGTCTATTACATGATGAACAAGCCCCAAGGGGTTATTTCAGCGACTGAGGATCCCAAACACAGAACCGTTCTGGACTTGTTGGATGACTTGGCTCGGAGCAAGGAAGTGTTCCCAGTCGGGCGCTTGGATATTGATACACATGGTCTTCTACTCTTGACCAATGATGGCCAGCTTGCCCATGCTCTTCTTTCGCCCAAGCGTCATGTGGACAAGACTTATCAGGCACAAGTCAAGGGAATCATGACCCAAGAAGATGTGGAGACATTTGCCAAGGGAATTCCTCTTAAGGATTTTACCTGTCAGCCCGCTAAACTGGAGCTTGTGTCCATAGATACAGAAAAAAATCAAAGCCAAATCCGTGTGACCATTGCAGAAGGGAAGTTTCATCAGGTCAAGCGTATGGTGGGCTACTGTGGTAAGGAAGTAGTAGACTTGCAACGTTTGACTATGGGAACGCTAGTATTGGATGAGAACTTAGAACGAGGGGAATGGCGTCGCTTGACCAAGGGGGAATTAGAAATTCTCCTTGCAAGTATGGCTTAGTTTGGTTTATATTCGAAAAAGGTGAGGAAGAATATCCTTGCCTTTTATGTTTTTCAGTTGCTTACTTTGTGAAAAGAGTTATAATAGACTGTAGAATAAAAGGAGGAATCTATGAACGCGATTCAAGAATCATTTACTGATAAATTATTTGCCAACTACGAAGCAAATGTAAAATACCAAGCGATTGAAAATGCTGCCAGCCACAACGGAATTTTTGCAGCCCTAGAACGTCGCCAAAGCCATGTGGACAATACACCTGTTTTCTCATTGGATTTGACCAAGGACAAGGTAACTAACCAGAAAGCATCTGGTCGTTGTTGGATGTTCGCAGCCCTCAACACCTTCCGTCACAAACTCATCTCTCAATACAAACTGGAAAATTTTGAGTTATCACAGGCCCACACCTTCTTCTGGGACAAGTATGAGAAATCAAACTGGTTCTTGGAGCAAGTGATTGCGACTGCAGACCAAGACTTGACGAGCCGTAAGGTTAAATTCCTACTTCAAACTCCCCAACAAGATGGCGGTCAATGGGATATGGTGGTATCTCTCTTTGAGAAATACGGTGTCGTGCCCAAGTCAGTTTATCCTGAGTCTGTTTCATCTAGTAGCAGTCGTGAGCTAAATGCCATTCTCAACAAATTGCTTCGTCAAGATGCTCAAATTTTGCGTGACTTGCTTACTTCTGGTGTGGACCAAGCGACTGTTCAAGCTAAGAAAGAAGACCTCTTGCAAGAAATTTTTAACTTCCTTGCTATGTCATTGGGTCTTCCGCCACGTAAATTTGACTTTGCTTATCGCGATAAGGATAACAACTACCAAAGCGAAAAGGGCATTACACCACAAGAGTTTTACAAGAAATATGTCAATCTTCCCCTAGAAGACTATGTTTCTGTTATCAATGCTCCAACTGCTGACAAGCCTTACGGCCAATCTTACACAGTTGAGATGTTAGGAAATGTGGTTGGTAGCCGTGCAGTTCGCTACATCAATGTTCCTATGGAGCGCTTGAAAGAATTGGCGATTGCCCAAATGCAAGCAGGCGAGACTGTTTGGTTTGGTTCTGATGTTGGTCAGCTCAGTAACCGTAAAGCTGGAATCCTTGCGACAGATGTTTATGACTTTGAATCAAGCATGGACATTAAACTTACTCAAGACAAGGCTGGACGTTTGGATTACAGCGAAAGCTTGATGACTCACGCCATGGTCTTGACGGGTGTGGATTTGGACGAAAATGGCAAGTCAACCAAGTGGAAGGTTGAAAACTCTTGGGGAGATAAGGTCGGTACAGATGGTTACTTTGTTGCCTCAGACGCTTGGATGGACGAATACACTTACCAAATCGTTGTCCGTAAAGAATTGCTGACAGCAGAAGAACAAGCTGCCTATGAAGCAGAACCAATCGTACTTGCACCTTGGGATCCAATGGGAGCCTTGGCAGAATAAAAGCATAGAAAAAAGGAATCAGGCTTAGAACCTGGTTCCTTTTATGTTGCTTGATTACTACATGATACCGAAGAAAGATATCATCTTGTTCAAATTATAAAGTACTAAAGTGCTTAAAAACACTTAAAATCATTGACAAACACTTACGCAAGGAGTAGAATATATATAAGAGGAGGTTGTGTTATGTATCAAGAACAAAGACTTGAGCAAATTCTGAAACTTTTAGATGAAAAAGGGAGTTTAAGTGCAAAGGAAATGGTAAAACATTTCAATGTATCAAAAGATACGATTAGAAGAGATTTTGCAATTTTAGCAAGAGAAAAACGAGCGCAACGAACACACGGTGGATTACTACCTATTAATAGACAGCCTATTCTTGGTTTTCAAGGTAGAACAGAACAATTTCCTGAATCAAAGCAGAAAATGGCATTGCTTGCTAATGAACTAATTTCCAACGGAGATTTTCTATTTTTAGATGTTTCAACAACTATGCTAGTTTTATCTAAACAAGTTGACAAAAAAGTCACTGTATTTAGCCATTCATTAGATAATGCTCTTATACTAGGAGGAAAAGAGAAAATTGAGTTTCATATACTTGGCGGAAAGTTTCATCAAAAAAATCGTTTCTATTATTCTCTAGAGGAAACAAAAGCTTTAGAAAAGATACATCTAGATCTAGCGTTTTTTGGAGCTGCTAGCATAGAAAATGGATTAGTTTGTTATGAGGATCAAGAAGATGTTTTAGTTAAAAAAAGAGCTTTTAAATCTAGCCAAATTCGTATCTTACTAGCTGAGTCTAGTAAAAAAAATCGGCACTCTCATTTTGTTCTTGGTAAATTAACAGACTTTGATTATTGGATTACTGATAAAAAACCAGACATGGAATTAGAGAAACAGTTAGAGGGAAATACTATTATTTTATACCCGAAGGGAGGATGTAATAATGAACATTAAACTAATTATAAGCGATATTGATGGTACAATTTTGGATAGTAAACACCAAGTAGACACGAAATTAATTGAACTCATGCCTGCTTTAAAGGAACAAAGAATTCCTTTTATACTTTCTTCTGCACGATCACCTCTTGGTATGGCTTCGATAGTTCAAGCATTGGGTATACATAATGAACCAATAGCTTGCTATAATGGAGCACTTATTACAAAAGGAGATAAAATTTTAAGCCAGCATTCCATTAATCAAAAAGAATTCATAAGCATATATGAATTTATTATAAGAGAGTTTCCAACAGTGTCTATCAATATTTATTCTGGAAAAGATTGGATTGTAGAGTCTTTTAATAAATGGGTAAAAAATGAAGCAAGAATTACTGGTGAGACTCCTATAGTAACTAATGTATCAGATTTTATCAAAAAAGAAGATACTATTATCCATAAATTATTACTAATAGATGAATCTAAAACTATTCAGAAAGTTCAAAAAATATTGTCTGAAATGAATTTTGTTGAAACAGACTTTTATTTATCAAAAGATAATTATCTTGAAGTAACTAATAAATGCGTATCTAAGAAACAAGCTTTGTTGGAGTTGGTAGAATACTACGGTCTTACTTTAGAGCAGGTTATGACAATTGGTGATAATTTTAATGATCTTCCTATGATTGAAACTGCTGGTCTTGGTGTTGCTATGGGGAATGCACCTTTACAAGTTAAATCGAATTCAAATATCATCACATCAAGTAACGATGAACACGGTGTAAGTCAAGTTATAAAACAGGTCGTTTTTACAAATTAGAATTAAGTTGGATTTAAAATGTAATACCTTTTAGAAGAAAATGCTTTTTGAAAGGATGTCTAAAAAAGAATTGTTATGAAACATGATCTAACAGAGTAAATTATGAACATTTTTAGCAGGGGTTATAGCTGATACAATACTCCACCTTTGTTTAGAAATTATAAAATGTTACCTCTTCGTTTCATTTCTACTGAAGAAATTTAACTACTAAAAAGCTCTCCACAACAGTACTGAGTTGATAGAGAGCTTATTATTTATAAGTTTGGAGCGAATTTTGAACTATTTTTTCTTAACAATAAGTTTAAAAAGATTTTTAAAGCCCAATTTAAGTGTTGAGATGATACTAGGAGCTTTTCGTAACTTTTCCCTTGGGATTCTCCTCTGAATTATTTTTAATGTATTACGACTATTTCTACTAGAAAAACGAAATCTACCGTTTTGTTTTGTACGAATTTCAAATCGTGGGATATATTTTCCACCAAAATAAACATCTGCAATTACAAAAGTTACTTCCGTCCAAGGAATTTGAATATAATCGTGTAACTTCGTATCATTATAAAATTCAAAAGATTGATCCCCAATTAGAATATTACCATAGATAGGGCCTTCGCGAAACCAAGTGCCCTTAATAGTATAATCTACAGTTGTATTTAAAGAATTTACCATAAGTCAGTTTTGTTTTATAGAAGGTGAATGAGGTGAAGCACAATAGCTAGAACAAAGATACCTAAAATAATAACGATTGGAGATACTTTTCTTTTAAGGAGATACATACATAGGAAAGTCAAAGCTAACGCAGCTAAACCTGGAACTAATTGATTTAAGTTATCTTGTAAAGTTGTAACTTTATTTACATCTAAAGATCTACCAGATGCGAACTGAGTGAAAGCTTCTTTTAGACCATCTGCTCCAGCAGGTAATTTTTCCCAATCAATATAAGCACCTTCTTGTTGTTTTACAGTAGAAACTACAGGTGTAAATGTAATGCTTACCCAACGTTGAATCAAAGCACCAATAACAAACATCCCCATCATTGAAGCACCACGTGTAACTTGTTGAAGTAAGTTCCCTGATAAATCGTCAGTGATAGCTGTCCCTGCTTTGTATCCAAATTCTTGGCTATACCATTTAACTGCTGCAACCATAGCATTCCAAAGTACAAAGAAAACGATTGGTCCTAATATGTTCCCTGAAATAGCTAAACTTGCACCGAGTGAAAGGAAAATAGGACGGAGAGTAAACCAGAATAGTGGGTCTCCAGCTCCAGCAAGAGGTCCCATCATACCAATTTTAACACCAGAAATTGCAGCGTCATCGATGTTAGCTCCATTAGCTCTTTCTTCTTCAAGTGCTAGAGTGACTCCAAAAATTGGGTTAGCCATAAATGGTTGAGTACTGAAGAACTCTAAATGACGTTTTAAAGCTGCAGCACGGTCTTCTTTAGAAGTATACAATTTTTTAATTGCAGGAATTAGGGTATAAACGAAACCACCATTCTGCATACGCTCATAGTTAAATGAACTTAAAAGAAAGTATGAACGTAAGAAAGCTTTAAAGCGATCTGATTTTGTAAGATTAATTTTATTTTCAGCCATTTTATTCCCTCCTGATTAAAAGTCTTCTAGAATGTCTCCGAGTGGATCACCAGAGTTATTATTAGAAGAACTATTTGTACCGCTAGCTTCAAGAGCAAGGTAGATGATTGCAAGACAGACACCAATAATACCTAGACCAATTAAGGTTAATTGATTGATAGCTGCTAAAGCGAAACCTAGGAAGAAGAAAGGCCAAACTTCACGGCTAGACATCATGTTGATAACCATGGCATAACCAACGGCAACAACCATACCACCACCAATTGTCATACCTGCTGTTAGCCATTGTGGCATAGACTCTAGACCACTACGAACAACTTCAGATGGAATTAGCATTAGAAGTAAAGCTGGGATTGCAACTCGAAGACCTTGTAAAGACATACCAATCATATGCCATCTTTCAATACCAGCAATATCTGCAGCCTCAGCACGACTATCCATTGCGTGTGCGATAAATACTGTAGCAGTACGAACAATCATAGTTAAACCGAGTCCAGCAACAGCTAGGGGAACTGCAAGTGCAATAGCAGAACCGATACCATTAGTACCTTGTCCTCCTTGGATTAGAATGATTGCTGAGGCAACTGCTGCAAGAGAAGCGTCTGGAGCCATAGCGGCACCAACGTTAGCCCATCCCATGGTAATTAATTGAAGACTACCGCCTAACATAATCCCTAATTCGAGATTTCCTGTTACTAGACCAATCAAGGAACAAGCAATAACGGGTTGATAAGTTTCAATCTGGTCGTTAACTGAGCTACAGCCGATAATGAAAGAAACAATAACGACTAAAAGAATTTGCATTGTATTCATTTAGATATACTCCTATATTATTTTTCTGCTAACTTGCTTTCAGCTGATTTAATTAAAGTATCAATATTTGATGGACTATCACTTGGGACACCACGAACATCAAATTTGACACCTAGCTTCTGCAACTCTTTAATGGCATCAATGTCTTTTTGATCGAATGATAAAGCTTTAGTAACATTAACTTTACCCTCTTTATAGGCAGAAGAACCAAGATTAATTTCTTCTACTTCAACTCCAGCTTTAATAGCTGATAAGGCATCTTCTACAGATTCAAATAACAACATTGCACGTGTGTTTCCAAAACGTGGATCATTATTAGCTTTCACCATATTTTTAATTGGAATTACATGAGCTTTAACTCCACTAGGAGCAGCTTGCTTAATCATGTTAGTGCGTAATTTATCATTACATACTGTATCAGAAACAACAATAATTCTGTCAGGGTTGCTAGAACGTGTCCATCCGGTTGCCACTTGTCCATGTAGGAGTCTAGTATCTACACGAGCTAGGACATACTTGATTTTCCCATCACCGATAACAGTTCCTTCTGGAATCGCAGCTTGGGCAACTGGAGCAGCTGCAACGCTTGCTACTTCCTCAACTGGGTTGAGCTCTTCTGGAAGAGCTTTGATGCCATCTTTGGCTTCTTTAATGATATTCGCAGCAACTTTTTCTACACCTGCAGCAGCATCCATCAGGCGCTCTGTGTAGGCTTGAATTAACATCGGTAAATTAAGTCCTGTGATGATGGCAAACTTACGCTCAGGATTTTCTCCCATCACGCGGCTAGCTTGGTTAAATGGAGATCCACTCCAAAGGTCAGCCAGAACTAGAACCTCATCTTCTGCGTCAAATGCAGCAACAGCGTTATTAAACTTAGCGTATAGATCATCAGGACCTTCATTTGGCATAAAGGTTACAACTTGAACCTTTTCTTGTTCACCAAAGATCATAGATCCTGACTGATGAATACCCGCAGCAAATTCGCCGTGGCTCGCAATAATGATTCCGATACTCATTATTGTCATTCCTCCTTTTTTTTTTGGTTTTCGTTTAAGAAAACTTTAAGACTTTTTAAGTATAAACCGTTTTCATCTAAAAATCAACTATTTATCATAAAATAATTAAAAAGATTACATCTGAAAATATTGATATATTGAGTTTTAGAGAAGTTTTTTTGAATCCTTATTAAAAAATTTAATATAAAAAAGTTGGAAGCGCATTCCAACTTTTAAAATAGGTTTCTAATAGATTAGTGGGTGAAGTCGAGTACCATACGTCCTTGGATTTGACCTTTTTCCATTTCGTCGAAAATGGCTACGGCATCTTCTACTGGACGTTTTTGGACAACTGGAACTACTAAACCTTCTGCACCGAATTGGAAGGCTTCTTCCAAGTCTTTACGAGTTCCAACGAGAGAACCGATGACTTGGATTCCATCTAGAACGGTTTTCACGATGCTGAGTTCCATCATTTCAGAAGGAAGACCAACAGCGACTACGCGACCACCAGCACGAACTGAGTCAACAGCCTGGTTGAAGGCAACTTTAGATACAGCAGTTACGACAGCTGAATGAGCTCCACCATCAGTTTTTTCCTTGATGAGTCCAGGTACATCTTCAACTTCGAGGCCGTTAATAACAATGTCAGCGCCTACTTCTTTTGCAAGAGCAAGTTTGTCGTTATTGATATCAACTGCGATGACATGAGCATTGAATACTTTTTTAGCGTATTGAACAGCTAGGTTACCAAGTCCACCAGCACCGTAAAGAACAACCCATTGGCCTGGTTCAACTTTTGCTTCTTTTATAGCTTTATAGGTTGTTACACCAGCACATGTGATAGAAGAGGCTTGGGCTGGATCAAGTCCGTCAGGAACTTTAACAGCATAGTCTGCAGTTACGATACATTGTTCAGCCATACCACCGTCTACGGAGTAGCCAGCATTTTTCACTGTACGGCAAAGAGTTTCACGGCCAGTAGTACAGTATTCGCAAGTGCCACATCCTTCAAAGAACCAAGCAACGCTGACGCGGTCGCCGACTTTAAGGCTTTTCACATCTGGGGCAATTTCTTTAACGATACCAACACCTTCATGTCCTAGGACACGTCCTGGTACCTGACCGAAGTCGCCATGGGCAACGTGAAGGTCAGTGTGGCAAACACCACAGTATTCAATTTCTACAAGTGCTTCCCCAGTTTCAAGTGGACGGAGTACTTTTTCTTCAATAGCAACACCAGTGCTTTCTGGATTTACAACAACAGCTTTCATAGCTATCCTCCTTGATATTAACGGAGAGCAGGAGAAACAGGACTGGATTGATTTTGTATCAACAGAGTCGAGTATGACGAGCTCTCTTGTATTTATATGTGAAGTATATCACAAAAGAAAGCCTTTTCCAAGGTTTTGGAGGCAAAAAGTAGAACAATCGATTAACTGGTTGATGAGACTGTGAAAAGAGCACAAAGACCAGCTCGTAAGCTGGTCAGTATGGACTATAAGAATAAGTCTTGCAGGGTTTTGGCAACACCGTCTTGGTCATTGGTCAGGGCGATTTGCTCATCTGCATAGGGGAGTAGCTCTGGGTTGGCATTTTTCATTGCATAACCTTTCCCAGCAAAAGCGAGCATTTCGGTATCATTGTGCTCATCTCCAAAGGCAATCAAATCCTTTTTGTCACGGTTCATTACCTTGAGCAAGTAGTCCAAAGCAAAGGCCTTGTTGACACCTTTTGGGGTACACTCAAGGATATTGAGCGGACCTCCCCAGGTATTGATAGACAGTTGATGCTGGTAGAAGGCGTTCATTTCTTTTGCCAAGGCATATTTGTCACTGACTCTGGTCTGTAAAAGAATACAGTTAGGATCCTTGGTTACTAACTCTGGCTGAAATTGATCTTCAGGATGGAAAGATTCTACACCAAATAGTTTGGGATTGGCAATTTCTTCATTAGGATTTGTAATGTAGAATTTTTTACGATATTCTCCAGCGATAAAATCGGCTTGAATGTCCTCTGAACGTTGAACCATGTCTAAAAGATATTTTTTGTCTACCGTCAAACACTTTTCAAAATCCCAAACTTGGTCTGGTAAATGAGTAAGGGAGCCGTTGAAATTAATCATAGGAGTGTTTAAGCCTAGTTCACGGTAAAAATCTTTTGACATACGGTAAGGGCGACCTGTCGTAATAATAACCTGATGGCCTTTTTCAGCAACTTTTTTAATAGTTTCTTTGGTAAAGTCAGAAATCTGACTGTCCGAGTTGAGAAGGGTTCCATCCAGGTCAACTGCAATAATTTTTTTCGTCATAGGGACCTTTCTAGTGTCTTTTCAGATAAGATGTCTACTATTATAACAGAAAGCAGGCAGAAAAGCAGATTCCAAACAAAAAATGAAATTTCATCAAATTCTTAAATAAATCAAACAAAGATATTGAAAAAGTGAATGATAAATGATATAATTCTATTATTGTTCGTAAAAATTAAAAGGAGATTGATAATGGACAAATTATTTAAACTAAAAGAGAACGGTACGGACGTTCGTACAGAGGTTCTCGCTGGTTTAACAACTTTCTTTGCAATGAGTTATATTCTCTTTGTAAACCCACAAATGCTTTCGCAAACAGGAATGCCTGCTCAAGGTGTCTTCCTAGCGACGATCATTGGTGCAGTAGCGGGTACCTTGATGATGGCCTTCTATGCTAACTTACCTTATGCTCAAGCGCCAGGTATGGGTCTTAACGCCTTCTTTACATTTACAGTCGTATTTGGACTCGGTTATTCTTGGCAACAAGCCCTAGCTATGGTCTTCATCTGTGGGATTATCTCATTGATTATTACCTTGACAAATGTTCGTAAAATGATCATTGAATCGATTCCAAATGCTCTTCGCTCAGCTATTTCAGCTGGTATCGGTGTCTTCCTTGCCTATGTAGGGATTAAGAATGCTGGACTTTTGAAATTTACGATTGATCCAGGTAACTATACTGTTGTAGGAGAAGGGGCTGACAAAGCTCAAGCGACGATTGCAGCAAACTCTTCAGCAGTTCCAGGCTTGGTCAGCTTTAATAATCCAGCTGTTTTGGTGGCACTTGCAGGACTGGCCATTACTATCTTCTTTGTTATCAAAGGAATTAAAGGGGGAATTATCCTCTCTATCTTGACAACAACTGTTCTTGCTATTGCAGTTGGTTTGGTAGATTTGTCTAGTATCGATTTTGCTAACAACCATGTTGGTGCAGCCTTTGAAGACTTGAAGACAGTCTTTGGTGCAGCTCTTGGTTCAGAAGGTTTGGGAGCTTTGATTTCAGATACAGCTCGCTTACCTGAAACTCTTATGGCCATTCTTGCCTTCTCGTTAACAGATATTTTTGACACAATTGGTACTTTGATTGGTACAGGTGAAAAAGTTGGTATCGTAGCGACAAATGGTGAAAATCACCAATCAGCTAAGTTGGATAAGGCTCTTTACTCTGACTTGATTGGTACTTCAATTGGTGCCATCGCTGGTACTTCGAACGTAACGACTTATGTTGAGTCTGCTGCTGGTATCGGTGCAGGTGGACGTACTGGTTTGACAGCCTTGGTTGTTGCTATCTGTTTTGCGATTTCAAGTTTCTTTAGCCCACTTCTAGCTATTGTGCCTTCATCTGCTACAGCTCCAATCTTGATTATTGTTGGGATTATGATGCTAGGTAGCTTGAAAAATATCCATTGGGACGATATGGCTGAAGCAGTTCCTGCCTTCTTCACATCTATCTTTATGGGATTCAGCTACTCTATCACTCAAGGGATTGCAGTTGGTTTCTTGACTTACACTTTGACTAAGATTGTCAAAGGTCAAGCTAAAGATGTTCATGTCATGATTTGGATTTTGGATGCCTTGTTTATCCTTAACTACATCAGTATGGCCTTATAATAGGATAACCCAGGGGGATTTTCCCCCTTTTTTAATACAAAGGAGATTGTGATTAGCTCGCAAATATATTCAATGATGTTTATTAAGACTAAGGAGGAAAAATCATGAAGGAGAAGAGTATGTGGAAAGAGATAGTGAACAGGGGCAAATGGGTAATTATTTTTTTAGTAGCCCTTCTTTTTTCTCAGCTTCCTTTGGCTTTGTCCTATTTTCTAACAAGTAGACGATTTCCATTGTTGCAATCAGGACTATTAGTATCTGCCTTATCTTTGTTGGTTTTACTTATATTTATCATCGGAGCTCGAAAATCACAGTTGGCTAGTTTTGGTTTATCGTTTTTCAAGGCTAAGGATTTGGCTAGATTGGCCTTAAGCTATCTAGTGATTCTTGCCTTTAATATTCTTGGTGTAGTCTTACTGCGTTTGATGAATGAAACAACAACCAGCAATCAATCAAATATTAATGATTTGGTCCAGAATAGTTCCTTAATTTCCAGTTTTTTCTTACTGGTTCTAATAGCTCCTATTTGTGAGGAGATTTTATGTCGAGGAGTGATTCCTAAAAAACTCTTTCGTGGTAAAGAAAATGTGGGTTATATAGTCGGTGCTATTATCTTTGCCTTGCTTCATTTACCGACAAATCTACCTTCTCTTCTTATCTATGGAGGAATGTCAACTGTGCTAACTTGGACAGTTTATAAAACCCAACGTTTGGAAATGTCTATCTTACTTCACATGATTGTTAATGGAGTTTTTTTCTGTTTGTTGGCTCTCGTGGTGATTTTGAGTCGGACATTAGGGATCTCTGTTTAAGATTTTTGACAATTGCTTACTTGTTTCTACTGGGAAAAAGATGAATGCAATCGTGTCCATCTTTTTCTTTTTATGGTAAAATAGAGAAATAATATGATGAAAAGCCTTGAGGGAGTGACCGATATGTCAAGTAAAGCCAATCATGCAAAGACAGCTATTTGCGGAATTATCAATGTAACCCCAGACTCCTTTTCGGACGGTGGTCAATTTTTTGCTCTTGAGCAGGCACTCCAGCAGGCTCGTAAATTGATAGCAGAAGGGGCTAGTATGCTAGATATCGGCGGAGAATCGACTCGGCCGGGAAGTAGCTATGTTGAGATAGAAGAGGAGATCCAGCGTGTTGTTCCAGTGATTAAAGCGATTCGCAAGGAAAGTGATGTCCTCATCTCTATTGATACTTGGAAAAGTCAGGTGGCAGAGGCTGCTTTGGCTGCTGGTGCCAATCTAGTCAATGATATCACTGGTCTTATGGGTGATGAAAAAATGGCCCATGTGGTAGCTAAGGCTGGAGCGAAAATAGTCATCATGTTTAATCCAGTTATGGCTCGACCTCAGCATCCTAGCTCGCTCATCTTCCCTCATTTTGGATTTAATCAAGCTTTTACAGAGGAAGAGTTAGCTGACTTTGAAAAAATGCCAATCGAAGAATTGATGGAGGCTTTCTTTGAACGAGCACTAGCGAGAGCAGAGGAAGCTGGTATTGCACAAGAAAATATCCTGTTGGATCCGGGAATCGGCTTTGGTCTGACCAAGAAAGAAAATTTGCTTCTTTTACGGGATCTGGATAAACTACATCAGAAAGGCTATCCAATCTTTCTTGGAGTGTCGCGCAAGAGGTTTGTCATCAATATTCTTGAAGAAAATGGTTTTGAAGTCAATCCTGAGACAGAACTTGGTTTCCGCAATCGAGATACGGCTTCGGCTCATGTAACTAGTATTGCTGCAAGACAGGGTGTAGAAGTGGTGCGCGTGCATGACGTAGCTAGTCACAGGATGGCAGTTGAAATTGCCTCCGCCATTCGTCTGGCTGATGAAGCGGAAAATCTAGATTTAAAACAATATAAATAAGATGAAAGAATTTGAAAACAATCAGTGGATTGCCCACTATCGGACGGATCAACCGCATTTTGGCTTGGAACGAATGGTGGAACTATTAGCTTTGCGTGGCAATCCCCATCTCAAACTCAAGGTCATCCATATCGGAGGGACCAATGGCAAGGGTTCGACCATTGCTTTTTTGAAAAAGATGCTAGAAAAGCTAGGGCTGAGAGTTGGCGTGTTTAGCTCGCCCTATCTCATTCATTACACAGATCAGATTAGCATCAATGGGGAATCTATCCCAGAGGCTAGACTAGAAGCCCTCATGGCAGACTATCAGTCGTTGCTGGAAGGGGAATCGGCTGCTAATTTGCAGGGGACAACTGAGTTTGAGATTATCACAGCTTTGGCCTATGACTACTTTGCCTTAGAGCAAGTAGATGTGGCTATCATGGAAGTGGGCATGGGTGGACTTTTGGATAGTACCAATGTTTGCCAGCCCATTTTGACAGGAATTACGACTATTGGATTGGACCATGTAGCCCTACTTGGTGACACTTTGGAGGCCATAGCAGAGCAGAAGGCAGGTATTATCAAACAAGGGATTCCCTTGGTAACAGGGCGTATTGCTCCAGAAGCTTTGGCTGTGATTGACCGCATTGCGGAAGATAAAAATGCGCCGAGACTTGCCTACGGGGCAGATTATCAGATCAGCCATCAAAAGAGTGTGGTAACGGGTGAAGTCTTTGACTATACAAGTGTTGTCAGACAAGGTCGCTTCCAGACTGGCCTGCTTGGTTTGTACCAAATAGAGAATGCTGGGATGGCCATAGCTTTACTTGATAATTTTTGTCAAGAAGATGGTCGAGAACTAGCAAGCGATCACTTGCTTGCTCAAGCCTTGGAAGAAACAAGTTGGCCAGGGCGTTTGGAAATCGTGTCAAGAGATCCCTTGATGATTTTGGATGGAGCCCACAATCCCCATGCTATCAAGGCTTTATTAGCAACCTTGCAAGAACGCTTTGCGGATTATCGTAAGGAAATCCTCTTTACTTGCATCAAAACCAAGGCCTTGGAGGATATGTTGGACTTGCTGGGGGCCATCCCAGATACCGAGCTTACCCTGACACATTTTGACGATAGTCGGGCGACTGATGAAAACGTGCTGAAAGAGGCAGCCAAGTCTAGAAATCTCAGCTATCAAGGTTGGCAGGATTTTCTAGAGCAGAAATTGACAGATAAAAAAGAAGAGAAACAAACAGTTAGGATTGTCACGGGTTCCTTGTATTTCTTGAGCCAAGTGAGAGCCTATCTGATGGAGAGGAAAAACGAAAATGGATACACAAAAGATTGAAGCAGCTGTAAAAATGATTATCGAGGCTGTCGGAGAGGACACTAACCGCGAGGGCTTGCAGGAAACACCTGCTCGTGTGGCTCGTATGTACCAAGAGATTTTTTCAGGTCTTGGTCAAACAGCGGAGGAACATTTGTCAAAATCCTTTGAGATTATTGATGATAATATGGTGGTAGAAAAGGACATCTTTTTCCATACTATGTGTGAACACCACTTTCTACCATTTTATGGGAGAGCACATATTGCCTACATTCCAGATGGTCGTGTGGCAGGTTTGTCTAAGCTAGCCCGTACGGTTGAAGTTTATTCTAAAAAACCACAAATTCAAGAACGTTTGAATATCGAAGTGGCCGACGCCTTGATGGACTATCTAGGTGCTAAAGGAGCCTTTGTTGTCATTGAGGCGGAACATATGTGTATGAGCATGCGTGGTGTCAGAAAACCAGGCACTGCAACCTTGACGACAGTAGCTCGTGGTCTATTTGAAACAGATAAGGACCTCCGAGACCAGGCTTATCGTTTAATGGGACTATAAAAAGAATCCGCTTTGGGCGGATTTTTCTAGAAAGGAATCATTATGGATCAACTACAGATTAAGGATTTGGAAATTTTTGCCTATCATGGTCTTTTTCCTAGTGAGAAAGAATTGGGGCAGAAGTTTGTTATTTCCGCAATCCTATCCTATGATATGACCAAGGCGGCTACAGATTTGGATTTAACAGCCTCTGTCCATTATGGAGAACTGTGCCAGCAGTGGACGGCTTGGTTTCAGGAAACAACTGAGGACTTGATTGAAACGGTAGCCTACAAACTGGTAGAACGTACCTTTGAGGCTTATCCTCTTGTCCAAGAAATGAAGCTGGAACTGAAAAAACCTTGGGCACCAGTGCATTTGCCACTAGATACTTGCTCGGTAACCATTCATCGCCGCAAGCAACGAGCCTTTATCGCCCTAGGAAGCAATATGGGAGATAAACAAGCAAACTTGGAGCAAGCCATTGAGAAAATGCGAAATCGAGGTATCCATATTCTTAAAGAGTCCAGTGTCTTAACGACGGAGCCTTGGGGTGGTGTGGAGCAAGATAGCTTTGCTAATCAAGTGGTTGAGGTTGAAACCTGGTTGCCCGCCCCAGTTCTATTAGAGACCTTGTTAGCCATTGAGTTAGAGATGGGACGGGTGAGAGAAGTACATTGGGGGCCTCGTTTGATTGATTTGGACTTGCTCTTTGTGGAGGATCAGATTCTTTATACAGACGACCTCATCTTGCCTCATCCTTATATAGCGGAACGCCTTTTTGTCCTTGAATCTCTTCAAGAAATTGCGCCTCATTTTATCCATCCTACCTTAAAGCAACCGATCCGCAACTTGTATGATGCTTTGAAAAAATAGAAAAAACTCTAGTTTTCAGTCACTTGCAACTGAAGGCTAGAGTTTTTATACTCTTCGAAAATCTCTTCAAACCACGTCAGCGTCGCCTTACCGTACATATGGTTACTGACTTCGTCAGTTTCATCTACAACCTCAAAGCAGGGCTTTGAGCAACCTGCGGCTAGCTTTCTAGTTTGCTCTTTGATTTTCATTGAGTATTAAAATAGGTCATTTTCTTCTGGGAGGAGGATAGTTTCTCTACCGTCCATATCTAAAACCAGTACTCTCGGGGGATAAAGAGGGTCAAAGGGATGGTTAAAGTCAAAATCAATGGCTGTAGGGAGGTGTTGACTTGAAAAGTGGAAGGTAATTTTTCCTTGGTTATTGAGCAATTGAAACTCGAGTTCTTCTTCCAATTCAAAGACATTTTTTAAGAAATGGTCGATGATATACCAAAATGAGTCAATAACGTCATCAGGCAAGCTGGTAACAATGCCAAAACTAGCTGACCGCATGTGGGTATTGGTAAAAGCCATATTTCTTCCCCCTTTCTTTTCCCTTATCATACAGCAAATAGGATTAAAAATCAAGAAAAGGTGATTTTTTCTTCATAAACATAGCTTCCTATGAAATTTTTTCAAATAATCTTCAAAAAACGCTTGAAAGTGTTTACAAATAGTGATAAAATGGAATAAGTGGAATCATGAAAACGAAATTTTCATACCGTCTCTTTTTTGGAGTCTCGTGAGGTATGATATAGAAAGGAAATGGAATGAATACAGACGATACAGTAACGATTTATGATGTCGCCCGTGAAGCAGGAGTTTCAATGGCGACGGTTAGCCGTGTAGTCAATGGCAATAAGAATGTAAAAGAGAACACCCGTAAAAAAGTGCTTGAGGTGATTGATCGTTTGGATTACCGTCCAAATGCAGTGGCGCGTGGTTTTGCAAGTAAAAAGACAACCACTGTTGGTGTCGTGATCCCCAATATTACCAATGGTTATTTCTCAACGCTTGCCAAAGGGATTGATGATATTGCTGAAATGTACAAGTATAATATCGTCCTTGCTAATAGTGATGAGGATGATGATAAGGAAGTTTCAGTTGTCAATACATTGTTTTCTAAGCAAGTAGATGGTATCATCTTTATGGGCTACCACTTGACTGAAAAAATTCGTTCAGAGTTTTCTCGTTCTCGGACACCAGTTGTTCTTGCAGGTACTGTGGATGTGGAACATCAGCTTCCAAGTGTCAATATTGACTACAAACAAGCTACGATTGATGCAGTGACCTACCTTGCTAAAGAAAATGAGCGTATTGCTTTCGTAAGCGGTCCATTAGTGGATGACATCAATGGTAAGGTTCGTTTGGTTGGCTACAAGGAAGCCTTGAAAAAAGCAGGGATTTCTTATAGCGAAGGATTGGTATTTGAATCTAAATACACTTATGAAGACGGCTATGCCTTGGCAGAACGCTTGATTTCATCAAATGCAACTGCAGCAGTTGTAACAGGTGATGAGTTGGCAGCAGGTGTCTTGAACGGCCTTGCTGATAAGGGTGTGTCAGTACCAGAAGAGTTTGAAATCATTACTAGTGATGATTCGCAAGTCTCACGTTTTACCCGTCCAAACTTGACAACTATTGCCCAACCTCTTTATGACCTTGGTGCCATTAGTATGCGTATGTTGACTAAGATTATGCACAAGGAAGAGTTGGAAGAACGTGAAGTTCTCTTACCTCATGGTTTGACAGAACGTCGTTCAACACGAAAACGTAAATAGAAAAAATCAGGGAATCGTGCAGATTTCCTGATTTGTTTTTAGAGAAGAGACTTAGCCTTCCATATAGTCTTTCAAAGCCTGCCCTGTTAGTCCGGCATTGAGGGCAATGAGGAGTTTCAAGCGAGCTTTTTGGGCATTGAGTTCTTTAACAAAGAAGACACCAGATTTTTGCAACTGCACACCCCCACCTTGGTAGGCATAAACAGGCTCAGCGATACCGTTAAAGCATCGTGAAACCAAGGCGACAGGGATTCCTTTTTGTAGAAGGCTTTCTAACTTTTGAGCCGTTTCTTTGGGAATATTACCAGCTCCGAAGGCTTGGATAATCAAACCGTCCAATTGTTCCAAATCCAGCATATCAATCAGCTCATCTGTCATACCAGCATAAGCAGAGATGATAGGGACTAAGCCTTGTATGTGATCAAGGTCAAAGCGAACACGAGGTTCAGCTGTTTTGAAGTAGAGGATTTCCTGTTTCATGATGAGACCAAGGGGGCCGTGTGTTGGAGTCTGGAAGGTGCTAACGTTGGTTGTATGTGTTTTGGTAACATACTTGGCAGCGTGGATTTCATCGTTCATAACGACCAAAACTCCTTTGTCAGCAGCCTTGTCATCGCTAGCTACCCTTAAAGCACTCAGATAATTATAAACACCGTCACTACCGAGTTCGTTGGAGCTACGCATGGCCCCTGTTAGAACGATAGGCATATGGGGAACTTCCATTGTATCAAGGAAATAGGCTGTTTCCTCTAAAGTATCGGTTCCATGTGTAATCACCACTCCATCGTAGTTAGCAGCTCCCTCTTTAATTTTCTGGTAGAGAGCCAGCATATGCTTGGGTTTGATATGGGGACTTGGCAGGTTAAAAAAGTCTAAGGCGTGGACTTGGATTCCTTCAAGTGGGTTGGACACATGGTTCATGGGATTATCTGAACTTGTCACAACAGCGCCAGAAGCATCGGCCTGCATAGAAATAGTCCCACCCGTATGTAAAACAAGGATTTTCTTAGGCATGATTTACTCACTCTTTCTGAAATGTGGTATAATCATTGTATCACAAAAGGGGAGATTGGGATAGGATGGAAGTCAAAGCTGTTTTTTTTGATATCGATGGAACCTTGGTCAACGATCGCAAGAGTGTTTTGAAATCCACTAAGGACGCGATTAAAATTGTCAAAGAACAAGGGGTGCTTGTCGGCGTAGCGACAGGTCGAGGACCTTTTTTTGTTAAGGAATTGATGGACGATTTGGATTTGGACTTTGCGGTAACCTACAATGGCCAGTATATCTTTACTAAAGACAGAGTCTTGTTTACGAGCCCAATTTCCAAGTTACATTTGCGCCAGCTCATTACTTATGCTAAAAAAGAGGGTAAGGAGATTGCCCTAGGGACCAAGGATGCCATGTTGGGTTCCAAAATCATGTCCTTTGGTCTGGGTTCTTTTTCTCAACGAATCAGTCGCTTCGTTCCCTCAGTTTTAACTCGGACAGTGAGTCATTCCTTTAATCGTATGGTCAGCAAGGTTGTTCCCCAAAAGGAAGAAGACCTGCTTGATCTAATGAATCAGCCTATCTACCAAGTTTTGATGCTGATGACGCCAGAAGAATCTGAGAAGGCGGCAGCTGATTTTGAAGACTTGAAATTGACACGTAGCAATCCTTTTGCAGCGGATGTCATCAATCAAGGAAACTCTAAATTGGAAGGCATACGCCGAGTCGGGAAAGAATATGGTTTTGATCTCAACCAAGTGATGGCCTTTGGTGACTCAGATAATGACCTAGAAATGCTGGCGGGTGTCGGTATGTCGGTCGCTATGGGAAATGGTAGTAGCAGTGTTAAGGAAGTTGCTAAGCACATTACCACCAGCAATCAGCAAGACGGAATCCACAAGGCCTTGGAACATTTTGGTGTTCTGGCCTCAGAAAAAGTCTTTGTCAGCCGTGACTATCATTTTAATAAGGTCAAGACCTTCCACCATATGATGGATGAACGAACCCAAGAAGAACCACGAGCTTGGGATTTAGAAGGTGCAACCCACAGGGCTGGCTTTAAAATAGAAGAATTGGTGGAGTTTGTTAGAGCTGCCAGTCCTTCTGAAGAGGACTTTGGTCAAGCTCTATCGCAACTTCATCAAGCTCTTGATAAGGCGGCAGATAAAGTAGCTAAGAAGACGCCTGCTCAGCAAGATTTGATAGGTCAGGTAGATGCTCTGATTGACACGCTTTACTTTACCTACGGTAGTTTTGTCTTGATGGGAGTGGACCCAGAACGTATTTTTGATATTGTTCATCAGGCTAATATGGGGAAAATTTTCCCAGATGGCAAGGCTCATTTTGATCCAGTGACCCACAAAATCTTAAAGCCAGATGATTGGGAAGAAAAATATGCTCCAGAACCTGCTATTAAAAAGGAACTGCAGCGCCAGCTCAAGGCTTATGAGCGTCATAAAGAGAGAAATAAACAGTAAAGAAAAAGGAGCTGTGGGCTCCTTTTCGTCGTAATTATAAGGTTTTTTCTTGTTCTCTCACAACCAGCAAATCGACCTTAGCATGGCGGAGGATGTATTCAGATGAAGAGCCGACCAAGAGGCGTTCAAAGGCGTTGAGACCAGTGGCACCAACGAGAATGAGGTCCACTTCTTCAGCATCAGGAATAGTACGTGCCAAGAGGGTTTTTGGATTTCCCATTTCAATGACGATATGAACATCTGCCACTCCAGCATCTTTAGCACGTTTTTCGTACTCTTTCATCAGACTTTCAGCGTCGACTTGGAGTTCTTCGTAAACTTCAGCATCAAAGGTGGATACGCTTTGGAGTGCGCGTGTGTCAATGACATGTACGATGGTGAGTTTAGCGTCGTTTCGTAGAGCAGAATGAACTCCCTTGACAAAAGCTAAGTCTGCTTCTTTAGAACCATCGATTGCGACCATGATATTTTGGTAACGTTGTGCCATAATGAAACCTCCTGAAATTTTCTTACTATAATTGTAAACCTTTTCACTATAGAAGTAAAGCAAAAAAAGTATTTTTTAAAAGAATGTTAGCGCTTAAAATCTATATAAATATATGATAAAATAAAAGAAAGGATAGCAGGAAAGAAGTGAAGGGAGGGAGAATGATGAAGCACTCTTTTCAAGAAACAAAAAATTCAAATTTCCTTTATTATGGAATCATCCTAGTTTCAGTCTTGCTAGAAGTTATTATGATCTGGCAATTAGAGAAGCTAATTCCGCTTCTCTATCCAGGTTTTGTTGGCTTTTTAGTCTTTCACCTACTCTACCATTTGGTATTATTCCTAGTCGCTAAACGAAGTGGACGTTGGGATTACTTGATGATATGGGGACTTTTCCTCATGTTCAATCTTCTTTATGACTCCTTTTTAGGCTTACTTTTTCTAGGTTTATCTTTTGGTATGTGATGTGTTTTTCGCAAAATACCTGCTATCTCCCCTGTCTTGACCTCGCTTTTAGCGAGGCTTTTCTTCTGTAGGATTTTAGTAACACATTTCAGTAAACTTGTCGCATTTTCTTTCTAGTGGTATAATGTTACTATCCTGACGAATTGAGGAAACAAGATGAAAGAATATAACAAGTCTAGTAAGTTAGAGCATGTTGCTTATGATATCCGTGGTCCTGTTTTGGAAGAAGCCATGCGGATGCGAGCAAACGGAGAAAAGATTTTACGTCTGAATACAGGAAATCCAGCAGAATTTGGCTTTACAGCGCCAGACGAGGTCATTCATGACTTGATTATGAATGCGCGTGATAGTGAAGGTTATTCTGACTCGAAAGGGATTTTCTCAGCCCGTAAGGCTATCATGCAGTATTGCCAATTGAAGAAATTCCCAAATATAGATATTGATGATATCTACCTTGGAAATGGTGTCAGTGAGCTGATTGTCATGTCTATGCAGGGGCTTTTGGACAACGGGGATGAGGTCTTGGTTCCTATGCCAGACTATCCTCTCTGGACAGCAGCTGTCAGCCTAGCTGGAGGAAATGCCGTTCACTATATCTGTGATGAAGCTGCAGAATGGTTTCCAGATATTGACGATATCAAGTCAAAAATCACTTCAAATACCAAGGCAATCGTCCTTATCAATCCAAATAATCCAACTGGAGCCCTTTATCCTAAAGAACTCTTGCTGGAGATTATTGAGATTGCCCGTCAAAACGATTTGATTATCTTTGCGGATGAAATTTACGACCGCATGGTAATGGATGGACATGTGCATACGCCTGTGGCGAGTTTGGCACCAGATGTTTTCTGTGTCAGCATGAATGGTCTGTCAAAATCCCATCGTATCGCTGGTTTCCGTGTGGGTTGGATGGTCTTGTCTGGACCAAAGACTCATGTCAAGGGCTATATCGAAGGGCTCAATATGCTGTCCAATATGCGACTTTGCTCTAATGTTTTGGCTCAACAGGTCGTACAAACTTCCCTAGGTGGTCACCAGTCGGTCGATGAATTGCTTCTTCCTGGTGGACGAATTTACGAGCAAAGAAATTTCATCTACAATGCCATTCAAGATATTCCAGGTTTGTCTGCGGTTAAACCCAAGGCTGGACTCTATATCTTCCCTAAAATCGATCGCAATATGTACCGTATCGATGATGATGAACAGTTTGTCCTTGATTTCTTGAAACAGGAAAAGGTTCTCTTGGTTCATGGTCGAGGCTTCAACTGGCAGGAACCAGACCACTTCCGTATCGTTTACCTTCCTCGTGTTGATGAACTAGCCCAAATTCAAGACAAGATGACTCGTTTCTTGAAACAGTATCGTAGATAGGGCTTACATTCGAAAAAGCTGGAAACATTTGCCTAGAGCTATTGACAAAAGTAAAAGAATCAGATAGAATAGTAAAGTATGTTTAGTAACTGATCACTTTATAGCCGGCTAAACGAATACAAAATCTATGAGGAGGTATTCATCGTGAAACGTACTTATCAACCAAGTAAACTTCGTCGTGCGCGCAAACACGGATTCCGTAACCGTATGTCAACTAAAAACGGTCGTCGCGTATTGGCAGCTCGTCGTCGTAAAGGACGCAAAGTTTTGGCTGCATAATCCAAACGAATTATATCAAAAATCAGTAGGAACTCGAGTCTACTGATTTTTATTTTTGTAAAAAAGTTCAAAATACTTTATATTTTTGCTTAAATGGTGTATAATATTTCACATACTGTAAAAATGGAGAATAATCATGAAGAAATCAAAAGTTATGCTTTTTGGAGCTATGGCTTTGACAGCAGGTCTAGCTCTAGCGGCATGTGGGTCATCCCAATCAAGCAATGCAGGCAAGACATACTCTTATATCTTTGTCAGCAATCCTGATACCTTGGATTACATTACCTCTACACGAGACTCTACATCTAGTATCACAACCAACTTGATTGATGGTTTGTTGGAAAATGACCAGTATGGCAATCTCATCCCATCTATGGCTGAGTCATGGACAGTGTCAAAAGATGGCTTGACTTACACTTATAAGATCCGTCAGGGGGCTAAATGGTACACTTCTGAAGGAGAAGAGTATGCAGATGTAACGGCTCATGACTTTGTGACTGGTCTCAAGTATGCGGCTGATAAAAAGGCTGAAAACTTGTACTTGGTACAAGACTCTATCAAGGGTCTAGCAGACTATGTTGAAGGGAAATCATCTGATTTTGGAACTGTTGGTGTTAAGGCTGTGGATGATTACACTCTACAATACACCCTCAACCAACCTGAGACTTATTGGAACTCTAAAACAACAGCAAGTATCCTTAATCCTGTAAATGAAGCCTTCTTGAAGTCTAAGGGAGATGACTTTGGAAGTGTAACACCATCAAGTATTTTGTCAAATGGTCCTTACTTGTTTAAATCTTTCTCATCAAAATCTTTGATTGAGTTTGATAAAAACCCTAATTACTGGGATAAGGACAATGTCAAAATTGAGAAAGTGAAACTCTCTTTCTTTGACGGTTCTGACCAAGACAGCATTGCTAGAGGTTTCTTGGATGGTAATTATACAGATGGCCGTATCTTCCCAACAAGTTCAGTCTTTGCTGAACTCAAGAAGGGAAATGAGGACAAGATTACCTACACACCACAAAACTCAGTTACTTTCTATTATCTTTTCAACGTTAATCGTCAAAGCTACAAGCAAACTATGAAACAGTCTGATAAGGAAAAGACAGATTCACGCGCAGCTATGCAGAATAAAGATTTCCGTCAGGCTATCAACTTTGCCTTTGACCGTCATGCTTATGCAGCACAGACAAATGGTGAAGATGGAGCAGACCGTATCTTGCGTAACACAGTTACACCAAGTAACTTTGTCCAAGTTGGCGATAAGAACTTTGGTGATATTGTCAATGAAAAAATTGTCAACTACGGTAAAGATTGGGCAAATATTAACCTAAATGATGGTAAGCAAGCCTTCTTGAACCCAGACAAGGCCAAAGAGAAGTTTGCTAAGGCCAAAGAAAGTCTGCAAGCTCAAGGAGTAACCTTCCCAATTCATTTGGATATGCCAGTTGACCAGACTGCTAAGTTGGATGTGCAACAGGCTGGATCTTTCAAACAAACAGTGGAAGAAACTCTTGGTAAAGAGAATGTAGTCATTGATGTTATCCAACTTTCTCCAGATGAAAAAGACCAGGCAACCTACTTTGCAGATACAGCAGAACAAAAAGACTACGATATCGACATCTCAGGATGGGGTGGAGATTACTCAGATCCTAAGACTTACCTAGCCATCCTTGATCCAGAGACAGGTTCTCAGTTGAAAAACATGGGCTTGTCTGAAGGAAAAGACAAAGAAGTCAAGGATAAGATTGGTCTTTCTGACTACAAGAAACTCTTGGATCAGGCAGATGCGGAAATCACAGATAATCAGGCTCGCTATGAAAAATATGCTGAAGCCCAAGCTTGGTTGACAGATAGTGCCCTCTTCCTACCAGTTCAAAGTGGTGGAGCTAATCCAATCTTCCGTAAGACTGTACCGTTTACAGGCCCATTCTCATTCGTTGGGAATAAAGGAAATGCTGACAACTACAAATATGTTGAATTGCAAAAAGAGCCAGTAACAGCTAAACAGTACCAAGAACTCTATGAAAAATGGCTAAAAGAAAAAGCTGAGTCAAATAAAAAAGCTCAGGAAGATTTAGCTAACCACATTCAATGATATTCCTAGTCATGCTTTTCAGTTAATACTCTTCGAAAATCTCTTCAAACCACGTCAGCGTTGTCTTACCGTACTCAAGTACAGCCTGCGGCTAGCTTCCTAGTTTGCTCTTTGATTTTCATTGAGTATAAGTATAGTGACTGGATTCAGAAAAAGGCCTTGCCAGACGCTTCTTGCTTCTGGTAGGGCCTTTTCTTTATTCTTTTAAGTGATAAGAGTAGCTAGCGACAACGACGTCTTGGTGCCAACGAAGGGCGTATTTGAGTTTAAGACTCATCTGATTGTGCAGGATATTTTGCCAAGGTTTATTAGGGATAAACTGGGGTACCAGGACAGTGACTGTATAGTTCTTTTTCTGAGCTTCCTCGGAAATTCGTTTGACATACTTGACAGTAGGGGTAATGATATCGCGGTAGCTGGTCTTGATATTTTTCAGAGTAATGGTTGGGAAGTAATCGGCAAATTCTTGGAGAATTTCTTGGTCTTTTTCTGCGGTTTCCTTTGTAGAAATGTGCATGGCTAAGACTTCGTCACCGATACTTTGGGCATAGTTAATGGCTCCGACGCTGACTCTGGTAACATTTCCTACTAGGACGAGGACAAGATTGCCATCGTAGGTACGTTTTTCGATTCCTTCATAGAGTCGCAGTTGTTGGGCTACTTTTTGGTAATGACTGTGAATTGCTAAGAAGAGTAGGGTGAGTACGAGAATAATCGGGAAGAAGGGCCAGATATCACTGAGACGGAAAAAGAGCAGGATTAGCACGATAGCGTAGCAAATGATTGCCCCAAGGATATTAGCAAGAGCAGGTTTTAAGAAGTTTGCTCCTTTTTCCTTTTTCCAATGACGAATCATCCCAGTCTGAGATAGGGCGAAGGGAACGAAGACCCCGATAGTATAAAGAGGAATCAAACGTTCGGTATTGCCATTAAAAATGAGAAGAAGAATCATAGCCCCAAAAGCCAGAGTTAAAATTCCATTGGAGTAGCCTAGGCGGTCTCCTTTTTCCATAAAGAGATGGGGCATGTATTTGTTTTTAGCCATATTGTAAGCCAGCATAGGAAAGGCTGAAAAGCCAGTATTTGCAGCTACGGCCAAAATCAAGGCTGTGGAGAATTGGAAGATATAATAGCCAAGGTGACCTAAGAAGGAAGTGCCAAGGATGCCTTGAGCCATCTGTGAAAGAATAGTTTCTCCGTGTTGAGGCATAATCCCCATCCAGTAGTTTAGGAAGGTGATACCAGCAAAAAGAAAACCTAAAATCAGTGACATAATGGTCAAGGTTTGAGCGGCATTCTTTTCTTTTGGAGCCTTGAAAAAGGGAACGGCATTTGAAATAGCTTCAACCCCTGTCAGAGAGGCAGATCCGCTGGTAAAAGCTCTTAGAATGAGAACGATAGACAGGCTCGGAACAGCATGCCCAATAGGTGAAGTTGCCTGATAGCTGAGAGAACCTGTCACTAGTTGAAAGATTCCATAGAGCAAGAGAAAGACAGTGCTGATGATAAAGAGATAGACAGGAATCATCAGTGAGCTGGCAGATTCTTTTAAGCCCCGTAAGTTCAGGAGCATGAGCAAGCAAACCAGAAAAATGGAGATGTGGAGGTTGTAAGGGTGGAGAGCAGGGAGAGCTGCTGTGATAGCGTCAGCTCCAGAAGCAACAGATACCGCTACGGTCAACATATAGTCAACCAGAAGACTACCTCCAGCAATCAAGCCAAGTTGGGGAGATAGATTTTCTCGAGTAACCATATATGCCCCTCCACCTTGAGGGTAGGCATGGATGATTTGACGGTAGGAAACGGTCAGGCTAGCTAGGAGCAGGAGGACAAAGAGACCGATAGGAAGGCTCCACCATATAGCTAGAGGAGAGAGGCTAGCCAAGACGAGGACTACTTGCTCAGGTCCATAGGCAATGGAGGACAGAGCGTCGCTTGACAACATGGCCAGTGCCTGCATTTTTCCCAGTAGTCCCCCTTCGCCTTCAGTTAAGGACTTAAGAGGACGACCGATAAAGGTCTGTTTTAGTTTTGTAAACATAGTTATTTCCTTTGTTGAAAAATTCAATAAGTGTTATTATACTGCTTTGGAAAAAGAGCGTCAAGAGATGATGATGGGTTTTAGAATATTTTTTTCAGATGAGGAGAGAGGTCAGTTTTTTTGCTATAATAGTAGATAGAAAACGAGGTTAGAAGAGATGATTTTTGATACACATACACACTTGAATGTAGAAGAATTTGCAGGTCGTGAGGCAGAAGAAATTGCCTTGGCTACTGAGATGGGTGTGACACAGATGAATATTGTTGGTTTTGATAAACCAACGATTGAGCGTGCCTTGGAGTTGGTAGATGAGTATGACCAGCTCTATGCGACAATCGGTTGGCATCCGACAGAAGCAGGGACTTACACGGAGGAGATTGAAGCCTACTTGCTTGATAAGCTCAAGCATCCCAAGGTTGTTGCTTTAGGTGAAATTGGATTGGACTACCATTGGATGACAGCACCGAAAGAGGTGCAGGAGCAGGTTTTTCGCCGTCAGATTCAGTTATCTAAGGACTTGGATTTGCCTTTTGTAGTTCATACCCGTGATGCGCTGGAAGATACCTATGAGATTATCAAGAGCGAGGGCGTTGGTCCTCGTGGTGGTATCATGCATTCATTTTCAGGGACGCTTGAGTGGGCAGAGAAGTTTGTCGAGCTTGGTATGATCATTTCCTTCTCAGGAGTGGTGACTTTTAAGAAGGCAACTGATATCCAAGAAGCAGCTAAAGAGTTACCTTTGGATAAGATTTTGGTGGAGACGGATGCTCCCTACTTGGCTCCTGTTCCTAAACGTGGTCGCGAAAACAAAACAGCCTACACTCGCTATGTAGTGGACTTTATCGCCGACTTGCGTGCTATGACGACAGAAGAGCTAGCGGCGGTAACAACTGCAAATGCAGAGCGTATTTTTGGATTGGACAGCAAGTAATGAAAGAGAAAATTTCCCAAGTTATCGTGGTTGAAGGTCGCGATGATACGGCCAATCTCAAACGTTATTTCAATGTAGAGACCTATGAGACACGAGGTTCTGCCATCAATGAGCAAGATATTGCACGTATTCAGCGTCTACATGAGCTTCATGGAGTCATTGTCTTTACAGACCCAGATTTTAATGGGGAGCGGATTCGTCGCATGATTATGACGGTCATTCCAACAGTTCAGCATGCCTTCCTGAAACGAGATGAAGCTGTTCCCAAGTCCAAAACCAAGGGGCGTTCTCTGGGAATTGAGCATGCCAGCTATGAAGATTTGAAAACAGCTCTGGCACAGGTGACAGAACAATTTGAACATGAGAGTCAGTTTGATATTAGTCGTAGCGACTTGATTCGCCTTGGTTTTCTAGCGGGAGCAGACAGCCGTAAGCGCAGAGAATATCTAGGAGAGGCTCTCCGAATCGGCTATTCCAACGGCAAGCAACTTCTCAAACGCTTAGAGTTGTTTGGGGTCACCTTGGCAGAAGTGGAAGAAGCTATGAAATCCTATGAGGATAGCTAAGCAGACACCAAATGTAAGGGGAATGTGTTACAATAGTAGTAACAGATAATAGAAAAGAGAATAGATGAGAATTGCAGATTATAGCGTGACCAAGGCAGTGCTGGAGCGTCACGGTTTTACCTTTAAAAAGTCCTTTGGGCAAAATTTCTTGACGGATACCAATATCCTACAAAAAATCGTGGATACGGCTGAGATTGATGACCAGGTTAATGTCATCGAAATCGGGCCAGGGATTGGTGCCTTGACTGAATTTTTGGCTGAGCGTGCAGCAGAAGTCAGGGCTTTTGAGATTGACCATCGTTTGGTGCCTATTTTGGCAGATACTTTGCGTGATTTTGACAATGTGACCGTAGTCAACGAGGACATTCTCAAGGTTGATTTGACCCAACATATCCAGAATTTCAAAAATCCTGACCTGCCAATTAAGGTAGTAGCCAACTTGCCTTACTACATCACGACACCTATTCTCATGCACTTGATTGAAAGTGGCATTCCTTTTAGTGAGTTTGTGGTCATGATGCAAAAAGAGGTAGCTGACCGCATTTCCGCTCAATCAAATACCAAGGCATATGGCAGTTTGTCAATCGCTGTGCAGTATTACATGACTGCCAAGGTTGCCTTTATCGTGCCTCGTACGGTATTTGTGCCAGCGCCAAACGTGGACTCTGCTATTTTGAAAATGGTGCGTCGTCCAGAGCCAGCCGTAGCAGTGGAAGACGAGAACTTCTTCTTTAAGGTTTCCAAGGCTAGTTTCACTCATCGTCGCAAGACCTTATGGAATAACCTGACAGGTTACTTTGGTAAGACCGAAGAAGTCAAGGATAAATTGACCAAGGCCTTGGACCAAGCGGGTTTGTCACCAAGTGTGCGTGGGGAAGCTCTCAGCTTAGCAGAATTTGCCAGCTTAGCAGATGCGCTTAAAGGACAAGGGCTCTAAGATGCAAGGACAAATTATTAAAGCCCTGGCAGGATTCTACTATGTGGAGAGTGAGGGTCGGGTTTATCAGACACGTGCGCGTGGGAATTTTCGTAAAAAAGGCCATACTCCTTACGTTGGGGACTGGGTAGATTTTTCTGCCGAGGAAAATTCAGAAGGTTATATCCTCAAAATTTACGAACGGAAAAACAGTCTGGTTCGTCCGCCTATTGTCAATATTGACCAAGCTGTGGTGATCATGTCCGTCAAGGAACCTGATTTTAACAGCAACTTGCTGGATCGGTTCTTGGTTCTTTTGGAACACAAGGGCATCCATCCCATCGTTTATATTTCTAAAATGGACTTGCTGGAAGATAGGGAAGAATTAAGTTTTTACCAGCAGACCTATGGTGACATTGGCTATGATTTTGTGACCAGTAAAGAGGAACTCCTGCCCTTGTTGACAGGAAAGGTTACGGTCTTTATGGGCCAGACGGGTGTTGGGAAATCAACTCTCCTCAATAAAATTGCACCGGACCTCAATCTTGAAACAGGAGAAATCTCAGACAGTCTAGGTCGTGGTCGCCATACTACTCGAGCTGTTAGTTTTTACAACCTCAATGGGGGTAAAATTGCAGACACGCCAGGATTCTCATCACTGGATTATGAAGTGTCAACGGCTGAAGACCTCAATCAGGCTTTTCCAGAGATTGCTAGTGTCAGCCGAGACTGTAAATTCCGCACTTGTACCCATACTCATGAACCATCTTGCGCAGTTAAGCCGGTTGTTGAAGAAGGTGCCATTGCCACCTTCCGTTTTGACAACTACCTGCAATTCCTTAGCGAAATTGAAAATCGCAGAGAAACCTATAAAAAAGTCAGCAAAAAAATTCCAAAATAAGGAGAAACCTATGTCTCAATACAAGATTGCTCCGTCAATTCTGGCAGCAGATTATGCCAACTTTGAACGTGAAATCAAACGCCTAGAAGCAACTGGGGCAGAGTATGCCCATATCGATATCATGGATGGTCACTTTGTACCACAAATTAGTTTTGGTGCAGGTGTGGTCGAAGCTCTTCGCCCTCATAGCAAGATGGTCTTTGACTGCCACTTGATGGTAGCTAATCCAGAGCATCATTTAGAAGACTTTGCGCGTGCAGGGGCGGATATCATCAGTATTCATGTGGAAGCAACACCGCATATTCATGGCGCCCTCCAAAAGATTCGTTCGCTTGGTGTCAAACCTTCGGTTGTTATCAATCCTGGTACGCCTGTTGATGCTATAAAGCACGTCTTTCATCTTGTTGATCAAGTCTTGGTCATGACGGTTAACCCTGGCTTTGGTGGACAAGCCTTTCTACCTGAAACCATGGATAAGGTTCGTGAGTTGGTTGCCCTTCGTGAGGAAAAAGGCTTGCACTTTGAAATCGAAGTCGATGGTGGGATTGATGATCAAACTATTGCTCAGGCTAAAGAAGCTGGTGCGACCGTTTTTGTAGCAGGTTCCTATGTCTTTAAGGGAGATGTCAATGAGCGAGTACAAACTCTCAGAAAACAACTGGACTAGGGTTGCCGTTTTTGCAGGCGGAGACCGTGGTCATTACAGGACGGATTTTGATTGCTTTGTCGGTGTGGATCGAGGCTCGCTTTGGGTTTTAGAGGAAGAGCTTCCCCTCGCCCTAGCGGTTGGAGATTTTGATTCTGTGACGGAAGAAGAGCGACAGGTGATTCAAAAACGTGCCCAGCATTTTGTTCAAGCCCGACCAGAAAAAGATGATACCGATTTGGAACTGGCTCTCTTAACCATCTTTGAGCAAAATCCTCAGGCTCAGGTCACTATTTTCGGTGCTTTGGGTGGCCGTATTGATCACATGCTGGCCAATGTTTTTCTTCCTAGCAATCCCAAGTTGGCGCCTTATATGCGCCAGATAGAAATTGAGGATGGACAAAATTTGATTGCCTATTGTCCAGAAGGGATCAGTCAGCTAGAACCCCGCTCGGACTATGACTATCTAGCCTTTATGCCGGTTCGGGATAGCCAGCTGACTATTCTCGGTGCTAAGTATGAGTTGACAGAGGAGAATTTTTTCTTTAAAAAAGTATACGCTTCTAACGAATATATAGATAGGGAAGTTTCGGTGATTTGCCCAGATGGCTATGTAGTCGTGTTGCATAGCAAGGACAGGAGGTAGAATGGAAAGTTTACTTGTTCTATTATTGATTGCCAACCTAGCTGGCCTCTTTCTGATTTGGCAAAGACAGGATAAGCAGGAAAAACATCTATCCAAGAGCTTGGAGGATCAGGCAGATCACTTGTCAGACCAGTTGGATTACCGTTTTGAACAAGCCAGACAAGCCAGCCAGTTAGATCAAAAAGATTTGGAAGTAGCTGTCAGCGACCGTTTGCAAGAAGTGCGAATGGAATTGCACCAAGGTCTGACTCAAGTTCGTCAAGAAATGACAGAGAATCTCTTGCAAACTAGGGATAAGACCGACCAACGTCTCCAAGCCTTGCAGGAATCAAATGAGCAACGTTTGGAACAAATGCGTCAAACAGTCGAGGAAAAACTAGAAAAGACCTTGCAGACGCGCTTGCAGGCTTCCTTTGAGACGGTTTCCAAGCAACTGGAGTCGGTTAATCGTGGCCTTGGAGAAATGCAGACAGTTGCCCGTGATGTCGGAACTCTTAACAAGGTTCTCTCTGGAACCAAGACGCGAGGGATTCTGGGAGAATTGCAATTGGGGCAAATTATTGAGGACATCATGACCCCTGCCCAGTATGAACGAGAATACGCAACGGTTGAAAACTCTAGTGAACGAGTGGAGTATGCCATCAAGTTGCCTGGACAGGGTGACCAGGAATATGTCTACTTACCGATTGACTCCAAGTTTCCACTGGCAGATTATTACCGCTTAGAAGAAGCCTATGAAGCAGGTGATAGGGACGAGATTGAACGCTGTCGTAAATCGCTTTTAGCAAGCATCAAGCGCTTTGCCAAGGATATCAAGAGCAAGTACATAGCACCGCCTCGGACGACCAATTTTGGAGTTTTGTTTGTTCCGACAGAAGGGCTCTACTCAGAAATCGTCCGCAATCCGGTCTTCTTTGATGATTTGAGACGGGAAGAGCAGATTATTGTCGCAGGTCCAAGTACCCTATCAGCCCTGCTTAACTCTCTATCAGTTGGCTTCAAGACTCTCAATATCCAAAAGAGTGCCGACCATATCAGTAAGACTCTTGCCAGCGTCAAGACCGAGTTTGGCAAGTTTGGTGGTATTCTGGTCAAGGCACAAAAGCATCTCCAACATGCCTCTGGCAATATTGATGAATTATTAAACCGTCGTACCACAGCTATCGAGCGGACGCTCCGTCACATTGAGTTGTCAGAAGGTGAGCCTGCGCTTGATTTACTCCATTTCCAAGAAAATGAGGAAGAATATGAAGATTAGTCACATGAAAAAAGATGAGCTGTTTGAAGGCTTTTACCTAATCAAGTCAGCTGACCTGAGGCAAACTCGAGCTGGGAAAAACTACCTAGCCTTTACCTTCCAAGATGATAGTGGCGAGATTGAAGGGAAACTCTGGGATGCCCAACCTCATAACGTTGAGGTCTTTACCGCAGGTAAGGTTGTCCACATGAAAGGACGCCGAGAAGTTTATAACAACACTCCACAGGTCAATCAAATTACCCTTCGCCTGCCTCAGCCTGGTGAACCCAATGATCCAGCTGATTTCAAGGTCAAGTCGCCAGTTGATGCCAAGCAAATCCGTGACTATATGTCGCAAATGATTTTCAAAATTGAAAATCCTGTCTGGCAACGAATTGTCCGAAATCTTTACACCAAGTATGATAAGGAATTTTACTCTTATCCAGCAGCCAAGACCAACCACCATGCCTTTGAAACAGGCTTGGCTTATCATACGGCGACCATGGTGCGCTTGGCAGATGCCATTAGCGAAATCTATCCTCAACTTAATAAGAGTCTGCTCTATGCGGGAATTATGCTGCATGACTTGGCTAAAGTCATTGAGTTGACGGGACCAGATCAGACCGAATACACAGTTAGAGGCAATCTCCTTGGGCATATTGCTCTAATTGATAGCGAAATTACCAAGACAGTTATGGAACTCGGTATCGATGATACCAAGGAAGAAGTCGTTCTGCTTCGTCACGTCATCCTCAGTCACCATGGCTTACTTGAGTATGGAAGTCCAGTCCGTCCACGCATTATGGAAGCAGAGATTATCCATATGATTGACAATCTGGATGCAAGCATGATGATGATGTCAACTGCTCTTGCTTTGGTGGATAGAGGAGAGATGACCAATAAAATCTTCGCTATGGACAATCGTTCTTTCTATAAACCAGATTTAGATTAACAATTTAAGAAAAATGAGCATTTTTTAGGATAAGAATGTTCGTTTTTTTATGTGAATATGGTATAATAGATAAAATATCAAAATTAAATGAAGTGGGAAATAGAAATGAAATTAAGAAGAAGTGATCGGATGGTTGTCATTTCCAACTATTTGATTAATAATCCTTATAAATTAACTAGTCTCAATACTTTTGCTGAAAAGTATGAATCTGCTAAATCATCCATCTCAGAGGATATCGTGATTATCAAACGAGCCTTTGAGGAAATCGAAATTGGTCACATCCAGACTGTAACTGGGGCTGGCGGAGGTGTTATCTTTACACCGTCTATTTCGAGTCAGGATGCTAAGGAAATGGTTGAAGACTTGCGTGCCAAGTTGTCAGAAAGTGATCGTATCTTGCCAGGTGGTTATATCTACCTGTCCGATTTACTTAGCACACCAGCTATCTTGAAAAATATTGGACGCATTATTGCCAAGAGCTTTATGGACCAAAAAATTGATGCAGTTATGACTGTAGCGACTAAGGGTGTTCCTCTTGCAAATGCAGTTGCCAATATCCTCAATGTTCCCTTTGTTATTGTGCGCCGTGACCTGAAAATTACCGAAGGTTCAACTGTCAGCGTCAACTATGTATCCGGTTCAAGTGGAGACCGCATTGAGAAAATGTTTCTTTCAAAACGCAGTCTCAAGGCAGGTAGCCGTGTCTTGATTGTGGATGACTTCTTGAAAGGTGGCGGAACGGTCAACGGGATGATCAGCCTCTTGCGTGAGTTTGATTCAGAATTGGCTGGTGTAGCGGTCTTTGCGGACAATGCCCAAGAAGAACGTGAAAAGCAGTTTGATTACAAGTCACTCTTGAAGGTAACCAATATTGATGTCAAGAACCAAGCCATCGATGTTGAGGTTGGCAATATCTTTGACGAAGATAAATAAGAGATAGAACTAAAGGTTGGAACGATAGTCCCAGCCTTTCTTTGCAAATAGAATAGAAGGAAGCTTATGAAAACACCATTTATCAATAAAGAAGATTTAGAAAAGATTGTTGCCGAGTTCCCGACTCCCTTTCACTTGTATGATGAGAAGGGAATTCGTGAGAAGGCAAGAGCCGTCAATCAAGCCTTTTCGTGGAACAAGGGCTTTAAGGAATATTTTGCAGTTAAGGCTACTCCAACACCAGCTATTTTGAAAATTCTCCAAGAGGAAGGCTGTGGTGTGGACTGCTCTAGTTATGTGGAGCTTTTGATGAGCCATAAACTGGATTTTCCAGGTTCTGAGATCATGTTCTCTTCAAACAACACGCCAGATAAGGAATATGCCTATGCGCGTGAATTGGGTGCAACCATTAACTTGGATGCATTTGAAGATATTGAACATCTAGAGCGTGCAGCAGGGATTCCAGAAATCATCTCTTGTCGTTACAATCCTGGAGGCGTTTTTGAGCTAGGAACAGACATTATGGACAATCCTGGAGAAGCCAAGTTTGGCATGACCAAGGACCAGCTCTTTGAAGCTTTTGCCATCTTGAAGGAAAAAGGAGCCAAGACTTTTGGGATTCACTCCTTCCTAGCGTCCAATACCGTGACCCATCTCTATTATCCAGAGTTGGCGCGTCAGCTTTTTGAATTGGCTGTTGAAATCAAGGAAAAGTTGGGTATTTCGCTAGACTTTATCAATCTTTCTGGCGGTATTGGTGTTAACTATCGTCCTGAGCAGGAGCCAAATGATATTGCTTTGATTGGTGAGGGAGTTCGTAAGGTGTATGAAGAGGTCCTTACGCCAGCAGGTCTTGGTCAGGTTAAGATTTTCACCGAACTGGGTCGTTTTATGTTGGCACCTCATGGTGCTTTGGTCACAAGAGTCACTCATAAGAAGAAAACTTACCGTACTTATCTGGGTGTGGATGCATCAGCAGTCAACCTCATGCGTCCAGCTATGTATGGAGCCTACCATCATATTACTAACGTGCCCCATCCAGATGGACCAGCTGAAGTGGTAGATGTGGTTGGTTCGCTCTGTGAAAACAATGATAAATTTGCAGTGAATCGCGAACTGCCTCATACAGAAATCGGTGATTTGCTGGTAATTCATGATACAGGTGCCCACGGTTTTTCAATGGGCTACCAGTACAATGCCAAACTTCGTTCTGCGGAAATCCTTTATACTGAAGAAGGCAAAGCCCGTCAAATCCGCCGTGCAGAGCGCCCTGAGGACTACTTTGCAACCTTGTATGGCTTTGATTTTGAAGAATAAAATGATAATTAATTGAAAATGAAATTGAAAAACAGATTGCTTTCTAAAAAATAGGCAAAAATCTTGTTTTTCCTTCAAGTCATGATATAATAAAACTATAAAACGTTTTCAAGGAAGGTAACGATATGTCTGAAGAAACAATTGATTATGGACAAGTGACAGGAATGGTGCATTCGACAGAAAGCTTTGGGTCAGTAGATGGGCCTGGTATTCGCTTTATTGTCTTTTTGCAGGGCTGTCACATGCGTTGCCAGTATTGCCACAACCCTGACACTTGGGCTATGGAGTCCAATAAGTCACGTGAACGGACGGTAGATGATGTCTTGACTGAAGCCTTGCGTTACCGCGGTTTCTGGGGGAATAAGGGTGGGATTACAGTCAGTGGAGGAGAAGCTCTCTTGCAGATTGATTTCTTGATTGCCCTCTTTACCAAGGCTAAGGAACAAGGAATCCACTGTACCTTGGATACCTGTGCCCTTCCTTTCCGTAATAAACCACGTTACCTTGAAAAGTTTGACAAACTCATGGCTGTCACTGACTTGGTCCTCTTGGATATCAAGGAAATCAACGAAGAACAGCACAAGATTGTCACTAGCCAAACCAATAAAAATATCTTGGCTTGTGCCCAGTATCTATCAGATATTGGAAAACCTGTCTGGATTCGCCACGTGCTAGTTCCAGGATTGACAGATAGAGATGATGACTTGATTGAACTTGGTAAGTTCGTCAAGACCCTCAAAAATGTTGATAAGTTTGAAATTCTGCCTTATCACACTATGGGTGAGTTCAAATGGCGTGAATTGGGAATTCCATATTCACTCGAAGGGGTCAAACCACCAACAGCAGACCGCGTCAAGAACGCTAAAAAACTCATGGATACCGAAAGTTACCAAGACTATATGAAACGTGTACATGGATAAAAAAGAAGCCTGATGGAAACATCGGGCTTTTAAGTTTACACAAATCTAGATAATTAAATGAAACAAAATTTTAAATCTTTTTTACTCTCTAAATTCTGAAAAAAATCCGAAAAAGAATGTGTAAGATATAGTTACTTTTAGAAATATTAAATAGAATAGGAGAACATCATGGAACAAAGTATTATCATTAAAAATTTATGTAAGTCGTATGGGCAAACTCAAATTTTAAAAGATATTTCTTTTGAAGCAAAAGCAGGTAGAGTGACTGCTTTCCTGGGTCCAAATGGAGCTGGTAAAAGTTCAACATTACGTATTTTATTAGGATTAGACAAAGCAACATCTGGTCTTACCAAAATTGGAGATCAAACTTATAAGGAATTAAAATTTCCTCTAAAGACTGTAGGAGCTTCATTTGACAGTGTAGGAGCTCCTGATGATCGGACTGTTTATCAACATTTGAAAATTGTTGCTGCTAGTAATGGGATATCCAGTCAGCGAATTGATCAAGTCTTGGATATAGTGGATATTAGCCATAAGAAAAAATCTAAAATTGGGAAATTATCATTAGGAGAAGGACAACGCTTGGGAATTGCAACAGCTCTATTAGGAAATCCTCAATATCTGATATTGGATGAACCGACTAATGGGTTGGATCCAAGAGGAATTCGGTGGTTTAGAGAGTTTATAAAAAAACAAGCTCAAGAAGGGAAGACAGTCTTGCTATCATCTCATATATTATCGGAAGTGGAAGCAGTAACAGATGATGTAGTTATCATAAATAAAGGAAAAGTTCTTATAAAAGGGACTTTACAAGAAGTGATGAAAAATCTTTCTTCACTAGAAGAAGTCTTCTTTAGTTTAACAGAGGGAGGAAAGTGACATGGCACTTATTTACTCTCTTCATTCTGAAATATTGAAATTGCTTTATAGGAGAGCTACTCATGTTGTATTATTCTTGATACTGGTATTTCAAACGTTTTTAGCAAATATTGGTGCTTCTCAAATTGTTTCAGTTGGTATCCATGCTACACCAGAGACAAATCCAGAATTAGCAGAAGCTATACCTCCTATTGAATTTTTAGGTTTTGATGTCACTTTATTTGGTGTTTTTATTATGATTATCCTAGGCTCAATTTACGGAGCCGAGGAGTATAAATGCTCTGCTATTCGTACAAGCATCCTCTCTATTAAAAATCGAAGTACTTTCCTAGTTTCAAAAACATTAGTTTGGCTTGTATTTTCTTTTTTCATTTCCTTTCTATCAATATTCCTTACGATTAACATGACACATTATGTTTTAGGACAAGATGGCTTATTACTTTTTTCACTAAATGGGACAGTTTGGTTCTATATATTTTTAGCCAGTATAGCTTGGACTTTGTTGGGACTGCTGGCCTATATTATGGCTTTGACATTTAAAACAGCCATTGTTCCTCTATTATTTTTGCTTCCTCAAGTCTACAATTTAGGAACATTCTTAGCAAACTATATATTGGTTGCAAAATTTCTTCCAGTTACATTGGGGCAAGGATTGATTGCTACATCTCCTCAAATTTTAGAACATAATAGTTTACAAAATATTTTACTTTTACTTTGTTGGAACTTTTCATTTTTGGCTTTAGCAATTTACCGCTTACTTAAGTCAGATATCGGAGGAGGTGAATAAGTTGAAAGAGCAACTTAAAAGTGAGTATCTCAAGTTTATTATAAATCCTTGGCACTGGTTGATTATAGGTGCTCTATTACTGTGTGTTCCGGCGATGGTTGTTTTTTTAAATAGTAAGCCAGACCAGTTGACTCTACAGTTTGTTTTGGAACAGCTACTGCAAAGTCTCTATTTAGGACAGGCAGGTTTCGTTAGTCTAGCGGTTCTATTTATAGGTCAAGAATTTACAGGTTCTAGCCTTCGTACCAGTTTTCTTACATGTCCAAATCGTTTGAAATTTATAATCTGTAAACTAGCTATTGTATTATGTATGGAAATTGTATTATTGGTTGCTGTAATATCATTATGCATACTAATCGCGCAAGGATACTACAATATCAATCTTTTGAGTAATATTAAACATGTTCTAACAATTCTATTTCCAGCTTGTATTTCTATTCTAACCTTCGCTCTTTTAAGTGGTATTTTTGTATTTATTTCCCAGTCCTTTATCTTAATTTTGGGAATCAGTTTATCCCTTTTATTGGGGTTGGGACAAATGTTACTACAATTCAGTTCTTTTTTTAGAAATTTACCATTGCTAGCTAGTATGAATTGTTTTTATACCTATCCATTGTCTCTTTATTATCCAGTGTGGCAAGGCTTAGGGATACAAATAGTTTGGATATTAATTGTTTTTCTATTTGCTACACTGATACTCATAGGAAAAAATGTACGCTAAAGGCAGGGGATGTCCTGTCTTTTTCTCGGTTAGTGCTATAATATAGTTAGGAGGGTGAGTTATGGCTTATAAAATTTTGGTGGTAGATGATGATCTTGCTATTCTTCGCCTAATAAAAAAAGTACTAGAATATGAAAAATATGAAGTAGTCATACGAAATAAGATAGAAGAGATTGATCTTTGTGATTTTACAGGCTTTGACTTGATTCTATTAGATATTATGATGCCTGTTAGTGGTTTAGAAATCTGTCAGATGATTCGCGAGCAGATAACTGTTCCTATCTGTTTTATAACTGCCAAGGATATGGATGAAGACTTAGTAGCTGGAATCAATGCAGGTGCTGATGATTATATTATGAAGCCCTTTAGTATGCAAGAACTTTTAGCACGTGTTAAAATGCACTTGCGTCGTGAAGAACGGACTAAAGGAAATGTTCATCAAATAAAGATTGGGAAGCTTATACTATATACGGATAGTAAGGAACTATTTGTAAACGATGATAAGATTGCTCTGACAAGGAGGGAATTTGACATAGTGAATCTTTTGGCAAGCAACCCAAGTAAAATATATTCTATTGAGGAAATTTATAATTATCTATATCCACAAAGTTCAGAAGCGCTTTTACGTTCGGTTTCAGAGTACATTTATCAAATTCGTCAAAAGCTGAAACCTTATCAATTAAATCCAATTAAAACCTTATACGGTGGAGGATATCAATGGGTAGAATCAAAAGTTTTAGACAATTAATTCGAGAAACCTGTTGGAGAATTATTTGGCAGTTTAGTCTTGGCTTACTAATGGCCTATCTTATTCCCTTAGCTTCAGTATCTATACAAATAAATGAAGACGGGAAAACTCTAAAAAATAGTGGTGTTCTATCAATTTTTTTCAATGTGTCATCATGGATATATATTTGTGTTTTATTGATTGTTCTAATAAGTTATCACATTGGAAAATTGTTGAAAAAACTGAGTTATGAAATGACTTTGATTTATGAAAATAGTATGTGGTTGGAGAAGGAATGTACAGAAAGTTTAACGGTTAAAGAATTTCGTGAGACAGGAAATCGGATTATTGTGATGCAAGATAGAATTCGACAATTAATAGTTGATGAGAAACAGCAGAAAGAAGATTTGATGTTTCAGGTTTCAGCAGCTTCTCATGATTTAAAAACTCCTTTAACCATTATTAGGGGAAATGTGGAATTTTTGCAGGCGATAACTGAAAACGACCAATCTCAAGAATGCTTAGCAGATATAGAAAGAGCTAGTCAACAGTTACTAGATTATTTCAATCAATTGATTCACTATTCTAAAACCTATTATGATGATGAGACAGGTTGGACGGAGTATTCCTCTTCAGATTTTATCAATGAATTAGAGAAAGAAGTCTCTTTTTTGATAAAAAATCAGATGAAGTTTTCTTTTGAACAGAATGTGAACGGAACTGAAAGATATTATATAAATCCATCTCTTCTGATTCGTGCCATACAAAATATTTTAACAAATGCTTTGGAATACGCCGATAAACAGAATCCTAAAATTAAAATTAGGGTAGAGCAAGAGGCGAAAGAATTGAAAATAGGTATATGGAATAATGGATCTGAATTTCCAGAGGAAGTTTTAACTAATTTTGGGAAGCTCTTTTATCGTATGGATAAAGCTAGATCGGTTAAAGAGCAACATTATGGTATTGGACTTAGTTTTGTATGTAGAGTTGCAAAACTACACAAAGGCCGAGTTGAGCTTAGAAATAGAGACGAGGGAGCAGAAGTTTTAATAACTGTGAAGTGTATTAAATCATAGTCATGCGTAGACTGTTCATTTATGGGACAATTTTTTAAACGCTGTCAGTGTCATATCTTTCTAAGATTCTTACTGACTACATAGATTTCATATGGGGATTCAAAGCAAGGCTTTGGCTAACTTTGTAAAGCTTCAGTGGGTACGTTTTGATTTTTAATGAAGTGGCATTCTGACTATTTTTGATATTACAAAAAGACTTAGCCATCCAGCTAAGCCTCTTTCTTATTATCTTGAACGTTGTTTTCCAGCGTTGCGATTTTTGTGTTTTTTCTTGCTTGTGATAGCAGTTGGTTGTTCAGGGGTAACGTCTTTTCGTCCGTTTGCTGTTGAGAAAGCACTTGCTTTTGGTGGGTTCTTAGCCAGTTCTTCACGGACTTTTTTGCGAAGTTTTGGACGAACGATATAGTTGACGATAAACTGTTGGAGAATCATCATGAAACCACCGACAACCCAGTAAAGTGTGACACTAGCTGGTGAGAATAGGGAGAAGACGACAATCATGAGTGGGCTCATGTAAATCATTTTCTTGATTTGTTCTCTTTGCATTTCATCTTCTACTCCGTGAAGTGAAAGGAGCGATTGAAGATAGTAAAGAACACCAGCGCAGGCAACCAAAATCATACTTGGAGAACCTAGAGGAATTCCTAGGTAGCTTGCTTGAGCAACTCCTTCAGTATGTTGGGCAGCGAAGTAGATAGCAGAGAAGAAAGGCATTTGAAGGAGGATAGGGAAACATCCTACACCACCAAACATGCTGATGCCGTGCTCTTTTTGAGCAGCAAAGAGAGCTTGTTGGGCTTCGAGTTTTTCTTCTTGAGTAGTTGCTTCTTTGAGGCGCGTTTGGTGTGGCTCAAGGACGTGCTTGAGGGCGTTCATCTTTTCAGAGTGAAGCGTTGCCTTCCATGATTGGTAGATACCAAGTGGCAAGATAATCAAGCGCACGATAATGGTTACGATGATGATACCAACCCCAAAACCAAGTCCCTTGTCATTGGCGAAGTACTTAATGGCTTCAGCCATAGGGGCTCCGATAGTATTCCAAATAAATCCTGTTGGCTGGCCTGTGGCTTTATCGACATTGACACAGCCAGTTAAGACTAGCAACATAGCCACTCCCATAGCTGAGAGTGCAAAACGTTTAATAGATTTCACTGTTTTTATTCCTTCTTTAAAAATTATACCTTTCTATTCTACTGTTTTTTTACAAAATATACAATAGTTCTGGAGACCTAATTTGCGATTTTAAAGTCAGGGTAGGGAGGAAAGTTGCTTAGTTTGACATCTAAGTAGCTGACTTTTGAAAAAGGTGTTGGTCCTTTGCGGATTTCTTGGATAAATTTTGCCATGATAGCAGATGAGTCTGCTTGGGCTAAAATTTCCACTGTGCCATCGTCGTTATTCCATACTCGACCTGTGATGCCACCAATTTCAAGTGCCAAGCTGTAAACACCCCAACGAAAGCCGACTCCTTGCACCCTACCTTGGGCAATCATTCTAACCTTTTGCATACCAAACCCCTTTGATTGTGTTATAATATTTCTATGACTATTATAACCTCAAAAGCCAATTCTGTGGTAAAAAATGCCAAGAAATTACACCAAAAAAAATATCGCAAGTCTGCCTATTTGATTGAAGGCTGGCACTTGTTTGAAGAAGCTGTCCAAGCTGGAGTGACGATTGAGAAAATCTTTGCCATAGAAAATTACCGAGATCAGTTAGCTGCTTTTCCGCAAACTGTCTGGGTATCAGAGGATATTTTGCTAGATTTGGCGGATTCTCAGACTCCACAGGGCATTGTTGCGGTGATTCAAAAAGAAGAAGTAGGACAAGCTGACTTTAGTCAGGGCAAGTTCTTGTTTTTGGAAGATGTGCAAGATCCTGGTAATGTGGGAACTATCATTCGGACTGCGGATGCAGCAGGTTTTACTGGAGTGATTGTTTCAGATAAATCGGCAGATATCTACAGTCTCAAGACTCTACGTTCCATGCAAGGCAGTCACTTCCACCTGCCTATTTACCGGATGTTGAGCCAAGCGCTTCTCGAGAAAGCTAAAAAGGCAGGTATTCCAGTGCTGGCAACAACCCTATCTAAAGATTCTGTTGATTACAGAGAACTGGTTCCTATAGAAAATTTTGTACTAGTTATGGGGAATGAGGGGCAAGGAATTAGTCCCCTCATGGCTGAAAGTGCAGACCAGTTGGTCCACATTAGTATGAAGGGGCAGGCGGAGAGTTTGAATGTTGCCGTTGCAGCCGGTATCTTGATTTTCCATTTAAGCTAATTTTAACTTTCTTTGTTATAATCAAGGAAAGATGTTCATAGAAAAGGAGAAAAGATGAATCACACTATTATTCATGACCGCGCAGGTCTCAATCAATTTTACGCTAAGGTTTATGCCTTTGTTGGTCTGGGGATCGGATTATCCGCTTTAGTATCAGGTCTTATGTTGACGGTCTTTCAATCTCAGTTGGTTTACTTTTTGATGCAGGGACGCCTCTGGTTGACCATTGCTACTTTTGCGGAGTTGGCCTTGGTTTTCGTTGCCAGTAGCATGGCCTTAAAGAATAGTCCAGCGGCTCTTCCAGTATTTTTACTTTACTCAGTATTAAACGGCTTTACCCTTAGTTTTGTGGTGGCCTTCTATACTCCGGGCACAGTTTTATCCGCCTTTGTGTCGAGCGCCCTTCTCTTCTTTGTCATGGCGGCAGTTGGCATGTTCACCAAGAAAGATTTGAGCGGGCTTGGTCGAGCGATGATGGCAGCTCTCATCGGTTTACTGATTGCTATGGTAGTCAATATTTTCTTGGCTAGTGGTTTCTTTGATTATATGATCAGCGTAGCCATGGTCTTGGTCTTCTCTGGGCTGATTGCTTGGGACAACCAAAGAATTCGTCTCGCTTATGAGCAATTACAAGGTCGTGTAGCGACAGGTTGGGTTGTGTCAATGGCTCTTAGTATCTATCTTGATTTTATCAATCTCTTCCTAAGTATTCTACGTATCTTCGGTCGCAATGACTAGAAGGTCCCTGACATCAGTGTTCGAAGGAGCACTGATTTTTTTATATTTGCTCTTTTCTTTTCTTGGAAATAGGTGTATAATGCTTTTAATTAATTTTTTGAGGAGTAGTTTATGAAGAAAAGTTTTATTCATCAACAAGAAGAGATTTCCTTTGTCAAAAACACTTTTACCCAGTATTTGAAAGATAAGTTAGAAGTTGTCGAAGTTCAAGGTCCTATCTTGAGCAGGGTCGGTGACGGGATGCAGGATAATTTATCAGGTGTGGAGAATGCAGTATCAGTCAAGGTTCTCCAAATCCCTGATGCTACTTATGAAGTTGTGCACTCACTTGCTAAATGGAAACGCCATACTTTGGCCCGTTTTGGTTTCGGTGAGGGAGAGGGTCTTTTTGTCCACATGAAGGCCCTTCGTCCAGACGAAGATTCGCTGGATGCGACCCACTCTGTTTATGTTGACCAGTGGGACTGGGAGAAGGTTATCCCAAATGGTCAACGGAATATCGCTTATCTAAAAGAAACAGTTGAGAAGATTTACAAGGCTATTCGTCTTACTGAGCTAGCTGTTGAAGCTCGCTATGACATCGAATCAATCTTGCCAAAACAAATCACTTTTATCCACACAGAAGAGTTGGTAGAACGCTACCCAGACTTGACACCAAAAGAGCGTGAAAATGCTATTTGTAAAGAATTTGGAGCAGTCTTCTTGATCGGTATCGGTGGTGAATTACCAGACGGTAAACCGCACGATGGACGTGCACCAGACTACGATGACTGGACAAGTGAGTCTGAAAATGGTTACAAGGGTCTGAATGGAGATATTCTTGTCTGGAATGAGTCTTTAGGTGGAGCCTTTGAATTGTCCTCTATGGGGATTCGTGTTGATGAAGAAACGCTTCGCCGTCAGGTTGCCATTACAGGTGATGAAGACCGTTTAGAATTGGAATGGCACAAGGCTTTGTTGAATGGCCTATTCCCATTGACAATCGGTGGAGGAATTGGACAATCTCGGATGGCCATGTTCCTACTTCGCAAGAAACACATCGGAGAAGTGCAAACAAGTGTTTGGCCTCAAGAAGTCCGCGATACTTACGAAAATATTTTGTAGAGAATCGAACCGCAAGGTTCGGTTTTCTTTCTCTTTTTGCCCATAATTTGGTATAATAAACGGTATGAAAATCGTATCAGGAATCTATGGGGGGCGTCCCCTCAAGACACTAGAAGGAAAGACGACAAGACCTACTTCGGATAAGGTCAGGGGAGCCATTTTTAACATGATTGGTCCCTACTTTGAAGGGGGATGCGTCTTGGACCTTTATGCAGGTAGTGGTGGTTTATCTATCGAGGCAGTATCGCGTGGCATGTCCAGTGCTGTTTTGGTGGAGCGAGACCGTAAGGCTCAGGCCATCGTGGCTGAAAATATTCAGATGACCAAGGAAGTTGGAAAATTTCAACTCCTCAAGATGGATGCAGAAAGGGCATTGGAACAGGTATCTGGGGAATTTGACCTCATTTTCTTAGACCCTCCTTATGCCAAGGAACAAATCGTAGCAGATATTGAAAAAATGGCTGAGAAAGAGCTTTTTTCTGAAGATGTCATGGTCGTGTGTGAGACGGATAAGGCCGTTGAACTTCCAGAAGAAATTGCCTGCCTGGGCATCTGGAAGGAAAAGATTTATGGAATTAGTAAGGTGACAGTCTATGTCAGATAAGATTGGCTTATTCACAGGCTCATTTGATCCGATGACAAATGGGCATCTGGATATCATTGAACGGGCTAGCAAACTTTTTGATAAGCTCTATGTAGGTATTTTTTTTAATCCCCACAAACAAGGATTTCTCCCTATCGAAAATCGTAAACGGGGGTTAGAAAAGGCTGTGAAACATTTGGAAAATGTTGAAGTCGTGTCTTCTCATGATGAATTGGTGGTTGATGTCGCAAAAAGACTGGGGGCTACTTGTCTAGTGCGGGGGTTGAGGAATGCAGCGGATTTGCAATATGAAGCCAGTTTTGATTACTACAACCATCAGCTGTCTCCTAATATAGAGACCATTTATTTACATAGTCGACCTGAACATCTCTATCTCAGTTCATCCGGTGTTAGAGAGCTTTTGAAGTTTGGTCAGGATATTGCTTGCTATGTTCCCGAGAGTATTTTGGAGGAAATAAGAAATGAAAAAAAAGATTAGATGGCCCTTATATGTCATTGCGGCCTTAATTGTGACTTTCTTGGCATTTGTAGTGCCCTTGCCCTATTATATAGAAGTTCCAGGTGGTTCGGAAGATATTCGCCAAGTCCTTAAAGTCAATGACACAGAAGATAAGGAAGCTGGTGCCTATCAATTCGTTACGGTTGGTGTCCAGCACGCTACTTTAGCCCATATGATTTATGCGTGGTTGACGCCTTTTACAGATATTCGTAGTGCCCAAGAGACTACAGGTGGCTCTTCTGATGTTGAATTTATGCGGATTAATCAATTCTACATGCAAACATCGCAAAATATGGCCAAGTATCAAGGACTAAAAACAGCTGGTAAGGATATTGAACTAAAATATCTTGGGGTTTATGTTTTGACTGTGACGGATAACTCGACCTTTAAAGGGATTCTCAACATCTCTGATACCGTCACAGCAGTCAATGATCAGACCTTTGATAGTTCCAAAGATTTGATTGATTATGTCAATTCTCAAAAACTAGGGGACTCCGTCAAGGTCACCTATGAAGAGGATGGGCAAACCAAGTCTGCAGAAGGTAAGATTATCACCTTGGAAAATGGCAAAAATGGGATTGGAATCGGATTGATTGACCGTACGGAAGTGATCAGTGATGTCCCAATTCGCTTTTCAACAGCTGGTATCGGCGGACCAAGTGCTGGTCTCATGTTTAGTCTGGCCATCTATACCCAAATAGCTGACCCTGGCCTTCGTAATGGTCGTATCGTTGCTGGTACAGGAACCATTGACCGCGATGGGAATGTGGGGGATATTGGAGGTATTGATAAAAAAGTTGTAGCTTCGGCTAGAGAAGGTGCCGCGATTTTCTTTGCCCCTGATAACCCTGTTAGCGAAGAAGAACAAAAAGCACATCCTGATGCTAAAAACAACTACCAAACAGCCCTGGAAGCAGCTAAAACAATCAAGACAGATATGAAAATCGTGCCAGTTAAAACCCTACAAGATGCAATTGATTACTTGAAAAATAATCCCTAGTTTTTAAGTGAAGTTTCCAAACTAGCGCACAAACAGAGAAGATGGTATAATAGTCAAATGGTTCAATTATTATTCACTCTAAGCAGTCACATGCTCTTTATTTATGTGAGTTTTTACCTTTTAAAGGATCTTGTTAGATGGGAAAAAGTCTTAAAAGTGACAACTGAGAACACAGGGAAAGTTCGTTTATTGGTAGCTTTTTTCAGCCTTGTAATGGGATATATCATGAGTTCTTTCTTTATCAGCCTGTATCAGTTGTGGCAAGAAGCGCTTAGAGGATTATTATAAAATCAAATGTAAAGGAAATAAGTATGGAAAAAATTGTGGTTCAAGGTGGCGATAATCGTCTGGTAGGAAGTGTTACGATCGAAGGAGCAAAGAATGCAGTCTTGCCCTTGTTGGCAGCGACTATTCTAGCCAGTGAAGGAAAGACTGTTTTGCAGAACGTTCCTATCTTGTCAGATGTTTTCACGATGAATCAGGTGGTTCGTGGTTTGAATGCCAAGGTGGATTTTGATGAGGAAGCTCATCTTGTCGAGGTGGATGCGACTGGCGATATCACTGAGGAAGCTCCTTACAAGTATGTCAGCAAGATGCGTGCATCTATCGTTGTCTTGGGACCAATTCTTGCTCGTGTAGGTCATGCTAAGGTATCCATGCCAGGTGGTTGTACGATTGGTAGCCGTCCTATTGATCTTCATTTGAAAGGTCTGGAAGCTATGGGGGCTAAGATTAGTCAGACAGCTGGTTACATCGAAGCCAAGGCAGAACGCTTGCATGGCGCTCATATATATATGGACTTTCCAAGTGTTGGTGCAACGCAGAACTTGATGATGGCGGCTACCCTGGCTGATGGGGTGACAGTGATTGAAAATGCTGCGCGTGAGCCTGAGATTGTTGACCTAGCCATTCTCCTCAATGAAATGGGAGCCAAGGTTAAGGGTGCTGGTACAGAGACCATTACCATTACCGGTGTTGAGAAACTTCATGGTACGACTCACAATGTAGTCCAAGACCGTATCGAAGCAGGAACCTTTATGGTAGCTGCTGCCATGACTGGTGGTGATATCTTGATTAAAGACGCTGTCTGGGAGCACAACCGTCCCTTGATTGCCAAATTGCTTGAAATGGGAGTGGAAGTGACAGAGGAGACTGAAGGAATTCGAGTTCGCTCTCAACTAGAAAATCTAAAAGCTGTTCATGTAAAAACCTTGCCCCACCCAGGATTTCCAACAGATATGCAGGCCCAATTTACAGCCTTGATGACCGTCGCAAAAGGCGAATCAACTATGGTGGAGACAGTTTTTGAAAATCGTTTCCAGCACTTAGAAGAAATGCGTCGCATGGGCTTGCATTCTGAGATTATCCGTGATACAGCTCGTATTGTTGGTGGACAAGCTTTGCAGGGGGCAGAAGTTCTTTCGACTGACCTTCGTGCCAGCGCAGCCTTGATTTTGACAGGTTTGGTAGCACAAGGAGAAACTGTAGTTGGTAAATTGGTTCACTTGGATAGAGGTTACTACCGTTTTCATGAGAAGTTGGCACAGCTAGGTGCTAAGATTCAGCGGATTGAGGCAAGTGATGAAGATGAATAAGAAATCAAGATATGTAATCAAGCGTTTACTTCTGGTCATTTTGGTACTGTTTTTAGGTTCTCTAGCCCTAGGTATCGGCTTAATGGTAGGTTATGGAATCTTGGGCAAGGGTCAAGATCCATGGGCTATCCTGTCTCCAGCAAAATGGCAGGAATTGATTCATAAATTTACAGGAAATTAGGCTGGAAAACCAGCCTTTTTCTAGAGATAAGGAGAAATATGAACAAAAAAACAAGACAGACACTAATCGGACTGCTGGTATTGTTACTTTTATCTGCGGGAAGCTACTATATCAAGATCAAGCAGATGCAGTCGACAGCTAATAGTCCCAAAACCAAGCTTAGTCAGAAAAACCAAGCTTCGGAAGCTCCTAGTCAAGAATTGGCAGAAAGTGTCTTAACAGATGCAGTCAAAAGTCAAGTAAAAGGGAGTCTGGAGTGGAATGGCTCGGGTGCTTTTATCGTCAATGGTAATAAAACAAATCTAGATGCCAAGGTTTCAAGTAAACCCTACGCTGATAATAAAACAAAGACAGTGGGCAAGGAAACCGTGCCAACTGTAGCAAATGCCCTCTTGTCTAAGGCTACTCGCCAGTATAAAAATCGTGAAGAAACGGGGAATGGTTCGAATTCATGGACTCCTCCGGGATGGCATCAGGTTAAGAATCTAAAGGGGACTTATACTCATGCGGTCGATAGAGGTCATTTATTAGGCTATGCCTTGATAGGTGGCTTGGATGGTTTTGATGCCTCGACAAGCAATCCTAAAAATATTGCTGTTCAAACAGCCTGGGCAAATCAGGCGCAAGCCGAGGATTCGACAGGGCAAAACTACTATGAAAGCATGGTACGCAAGGCCTTGGATAAAAACAAGCGTGTCCGTTACCGTGTAACCCTTTATTACGCTACAAATGAGGATTTAGTTCCTTCAGCTTCACAGATTGAAGCCAAGTCTTCAGACGGAGAATTGGAATTCAATGTTCTAGTTCCCAATGTTCAAAAGGGGCTTCAACTGGATTACCGAACTGGAGAAGTAACGGTCACTCAGTAAAAGATAAGATAAACTCCTATGTCACTTGTGGATGTAGGGGTTCTTTTTTGGACAATTTAAGTAGGACTAGAATAGACACTGATACTCAATGAAAATCAAAGTGCAAACTAGGAAGCTAGCCGTAGGTTGCTTAAAGCACAGCTTTGAGGTTGCAGATGAAGCTGATGTGGTTTGAAGAAATCTTCGAAGAGTATGAGAAAAAATAATATGTACTGGACTAAATTTTGTGATATAATAAAGGATAAGTTACTATTTTAGGAGAAGAACTATGGAAGACCCAAGTAGTCAGAATTTGTTGCTACAATTTGTTTTATTGTTTATCTTGACGGTATTAAATGCCTTTTTCTCAGCTACAGAAATGGCCATGGTGTCACTAAACCGTGCGCGTGTTGAACAAAAGGCAGAAGAAGGAGATAGACGCTATATCCGTCTGCTGAAGGTACTAGAAAATCCTAACCACTTTTTATCAACTATTCAAGTAGGGATTACCCTGATTACGATTTTGTCAGGGGCGAGTTTGGCAGAAACTCTGGGACGAGAAATTGCATCTTGGCTTGGAAATGGCGAAACAGCTTATGCTATTGCAAGTTTTCTATCTTTAGCATTTTTGACTTATATTTCCATCGTTTTTGGGGAATTGTATCCTAAGAGAATCGCTCTTAATCTAAAGGATGCTTTAGCGATTCGTACAGCGCCGGTTATTATTGGCCTGGGGAAACTAGTTAGTCCCTTTGTCTGGCTCTTGTCTGCGTCTACCAATCTTTTGAGTCGTTTGACTCCTATGACCTTTGATGATGCTGACGAAAAAATGACCCGTGATGAAATTGAGTACATGCTGACAAATAGTGAAGAAACACTTGATGCTGACGAAATTGAGATGTTACAGGGGATTTTTTCACTGGACGAATTGATGGCCAGAGAAGTCATGGTTCCTCGGACGGATGCTTTCATGGTCGATATTCAGGATGATAGTCAAACCATCATCCAAAGTATTTTAAAACAAAATTATTCTCGTATCCCTGTCTATGATGGGGATAAGGACAATGTGATTGGGATCATTCACACCAAGAGTCTCCTTAATGCGGGCTTTGTGGACGGTTTTGACAATATTGTTTGGAAGAAAATCTTACAAGATCCACTTTTTGTTCCTGAAACTATTTTTGTGGATGACTTGTTAAAAGAATTGCGCAATACCCAAAGACAAATGGCAATCTTGCTGGATGAATACGGTGGGATGGCTGGTTTGGTGACCCTGGAAGACCTCTTAGAGGAAATCGTTGGGGAAATCGATGACGAAACAGATAAGGCTGAAATCGAAGTTCATCAAATTGGAGAAGATACTTATATCGTTCAAGGTACCATGAATCTCAATGATTTTAATGACTACTTTGATGTTGAACTGGAAAGTGATGATGTTGATACCATCGCTGGTTATTATTTGACAGGAGTTGGGACCATTCCAACGACTGAGAAACTCAGCTATGAATTGGTCAGCCAAAATAAACAGCTTATCTTAACAAATGATAAAGTGAAAAATGGACGTGTTACCAAGGTAAAAGTCCAAATCACAGAGCTCGAAATAGAAGAGGAAACAGAGTAAACTAGAGGCTTTTGTCACCATGCGTGGCGAAGCTTTTTTCAGTTGATTTTAAAAGGAAATAGTATCCTCGAAAAACTCAGTCCCCAAATCCGCCCCAAAACTTTTCTAAATCTATCCTTATTTATCCGAAGAAAAAATAAAAAAAGCCCTTCAAACTGGGCTTTCTGTTCATTTGAAACCTGACAAATCAAGTTATAGAAGGCGGTAGACGGATTTGAACCGACGATCAAGCTTTTGCAGAGCCGTGCCTTACCACTTGGCTATACCGCCTTAACGTTTATTATTATACCTTGAAAATGATTTTCAGTCAATAGCTTTTTCAGATTTTTTGTGTCAATAAGCCTAAATATTCTGAAAATTCGTTTACTTTTCTTGAAATCTATGGTATAATTGATGATAACCTATACTTTATCAGAGGAGTAAATAAATGAAAAAAAGTAGAGTCTTTGTTGCAGCAGGAGTTGCTTTATTGGCAACAGGTGTGTTAGTAGCTTGTGGGAATTCAAAATCATCTGATTCGACAGCTCCAAAAACCTATGGCTATGTCTATTCGGCTGACCCAGAAACATTAGATTATCTTATCTCTGGAAAAGAGAGTACGAAAGTGGCTACTTCAAACGGAATCGATGGTCTCTTCACAAATGACAAATACGGGAATTTGACTCCTGCGGTTGCAGAAGATTGGTCTGTATCAAAAGATGGATTGACTTATACCTACAAAATTCGTAAAGGTGTCAAATGGATGACATCTGATGGTGAAGAATATGCTGAAGTGACTGCTAAAGATTTCGTGAATGGATTGAAACATGCGGCAGATAAGAAATCAGAAGCTCTATATCTAGCTGAAACTTCTGTTAAAGGTTTATCTGATTATTTGGCTGGGAATTCAAAAGATTTCTCTACAGTAGGTGTTAAAGCGGTTGATGACTATACTCTTGAGTATACTTTGAACCAACCAGAACCTTACTGGAACTCTAAGATGGTTTATTCAATTTTCTGGCCATTAAACGAAGAATTTGAAAAATCAAAAGGCTCTGATTTTGCTAAGGCGACAGATCCTACATCATTGCTATATAATGGACCTTTCTTGCTCAAAGGTTTGACTGCTAAATCTTCTATCGAATTTGCTAAGAACGAGCAGTACTGGGATAAAGAGAATGTTCATTTAGATACAGCAACACTTGCATATTTTGATGGTTCGGACCAAGAATCACTTGAGCGTAACTTTACAAGTGGAGCTTATAGTTTTGCTCGTCTTTACCCAACAAGTTCAAACTTCTCAAAGGTAGAGGAGTCATACAAGGATAATATTTTCTACACTCCGTCAGGAGCTGGTATTGGAGGTTTAGGTGTAAATATTGATCGTCAAAATTACAAATATACATCTAAAACGACAGATGAAGAGAAAACATCCACTAAGAAAGCTCTTCTTAACAAAGACTTCCGCCAAGCCTTGAACTTTGCCTTTGACCGTACAGGTTATTCTGCTCAAGTTAACGGTAAAGAAGGTGCTCCTCTCGCAGTTCGTAATTTATTTGTGAAACCAGACTTTGTGACTGCAGGCGAAAAAACTTTCGGTGACTTGGTTGCTGAAAAAGTTAAGACTTATGGAGATGAGTGGAAAGATGTAAACTTTGCTGATGGTCAAGACGGTCTCTTTAACGCTGACAAAGCTAAAGCAGAATTTGCTAAAGCTAAAACTGCTCTGGAAGCAGAAGGTGTGAAATTCCCTATCCACTTGGATGTTCCAGTAGACCAAACCTCTAAAAACTTTGTCGCACGGATTCAGTCGTTCAAACAATCAGTTGAAAAAGTTTTAGGCGAAGAAAATGTTGTCATCGATATTCAACAAATTTCTAAAGATGAATTCTTTAATGCGACTTATTATGCTGCTAATGCGGCAGCTGAGGATTGGGATCTTTCAGGTGCGGTTGGATGGAATCCTGACTATGAAGATCCATCAACTTACCTTGATATCCTTAAATCAACTAATAGTGAGCAAACGAAAACTTATATGGGGTATGATGACCCATCAAATGCAGCTGCAGCTAAAGTTGGTGTGAAAGATTACGATAAATTGCTTGATGAAGCTGGAAAAGAAACAAGTGATCTTAACAAACGTTATGAAAAATATGCTTCTGCTCAAGCTTGGTTGACAGACAGTTCACTCTTCTTACCAGCTATGTCTTCTAGTGGTGCTGCACCATTCATTTCTCGTGTTGTACCATTCTCAGCTTCTTATAGCCAATCTGGAGACAAAGGTTCAAATCTCTACTTCAAATATATTCAGTTACAAGACAAAGTTGTAACAAAGGCTGATTATGAACAAGCTCGTGAGAAATGGCTCAAAGAGAAAAAAGAATCAAACGAAAAAGTTCAAAAAGAATTGACTAAACACGTTAAATAAATAACTCTCAAGGGAACTTTCTCTCCATGAGGAGAAGGTTCTTTTGGGATTTAAAAAGGAAACGATATGAAGAAATATATTTTTATGCGTGTCTTGCGGTCATTGGTTTCTATCTTCTTAGTAACAACCTTGACTTACACGATTATCTATACAATGGTTCCTCGAAAATTGATTTTCAAACAGGATACCAACTATAACAAGATTGCGACAACTGCTGATAAACGTGATAACTATGAAAATACTGTTTATGAGCGTATGGGCTATATCGAGTACTACGATACCAAAGAGTTGCAAGAAAAAGCTAGCCAGATGGATGCCTCTGTAACCGTTGAAGCCAATGACACCAACAAGGCTATCTATGAAAAATACATCAAACAAATCGGTCATGGTTGGACCTTGGGAGAATTTACTGAAAGTGGTCAATTCTACGCTACTCGTGAAATCCCAATTTTTGAACGTGTTTTCAAATTCTATGCTAACTTGATTGATATTGACCATACAAATAAAATTCAAGATCCTGACAATCCAGATTTGAAGCGTTACCTTCGTTTCGAAAACGATCCAGCAATCGGATGGTCATTGGTTGGTTCAGGTACCAAACACAAATATCTCTTGTACTTCAACAGTCAGTTCCCATTTGTGCATCAAAATTTTGTGAACATTAATTTAGGTGACTCTTATCCAACCTATGCTAATAGTCCTGTTTTACAGGTTATTACTCAGGGACAAGGGCAAACAAAAACTTCGCAAGTTCAGTTCCCAACAGGTAAGAAAACTTCTTCTGTAAATATTTACTCAAGAACCTACAAATCACCTAGTCAGGCTGATTCTCGTGAAGTAGCCAACTACGGAAAAGATGATCCTTATACAGCTACTGAAAGTAACTACCAATATCCTTCTATGATTGCCAGCTCTGCTGTCGTTGGATTGATCGGTTTGGTAATTTCTTATGCGATTGCCGTGCCGCTTGGTTCAGCTATGGCTCGTTTCAAGAACACTTGGATTGATAGTTTTTCAACAGGGGCTTTGACCTTCTTGATGGCTCTTCCAACAATTGCCTTGGTTTATATCGTTCGTTTGGCTGGTTCTTCAATCGGCTTGCCAGATTCATTCCCTATCTTGGGTGCTGGAGATTGGCGTTCATATGTTTTACCAGCAGTTATTCTTGGTTTATTGGGGGCTCCTGGTACAGCTATTTGGATTCGTCGTTATATGATTGACTTGCAATCACAAGATTTTGTACGTTTTGCTCGTGCAAAAGGTTTGTCTGAAAAAGAAATTTCAAACAAACACATCTTTAAAAATGCCATGGTTCCACTTGTTTCAGGAATTCCTGGTGCCGTTATCGGGGTTATCGGTGGTGCAACTCTTACTGAAACAGTCTTCGCCTTCCCAGGTATGGGTAAAATGTTGATTGACTCTGTAAAAGCATCTAATAACTCTATGGTCGTTGGTCTTGTCTTCATCTTTACATGTATTTCTATCTTCTCACTTCTTTTGGGAGATATTTGGATGACGATTATTGATCCACGTATTAAATTGACTGAGAAAGGAGGCAAATAATGTCTACAATCGATAAAGAAAAATTTCAGTTTGTAAAACGTGACGATTTTGCCTCTGAAGCCATTGATGCGCCAGCTTATTCATACTGGGGTTCAGTATTTAGACAGTTTATGAAGAAAAAATCAACTGTGGTTATGTTGGGAATCTTGGTAGCCATCATTTTGATGAGTTTCATCTACCCAATGTTTTCTAAGTTTGATTTCAATGATGTCAGCAAGGTAAACGACTTTAGTGCTCGTTATATCAAGCCAAATGCGGAGCATTGGTTCGGTACCGATAGTAACGGTAAATCTCTCTTTGACGGTGTCTGGTTCGGAGCTCGTAACTCTATCCTTATTTCTGTGATTGCTACAGTGATTAACTTGGTTATCGGTGTCTTTGTCGGCGGTATTTGGGGAATTTCAAAATCAGTTGACCGTGTCATGATGGAAGTTTACAACGTCATCTCAAACATCCCATCTCTTTTGATTGTCATTGTCTTGACTTACTCAATCGGAGCTGGATTCTGGAATCTGATTTTTGCCATGAGTGTGACAACATGGATCGGAATTGCCTTCATGATCCGTGTGCAAATCTTGCGTTATCGTGATTTGGAATACAACTTGGCGTCACGTACTTTGGGAACACCAACCTTGAAGATTGTTGCCAAAAACATTATGCCACAATTGGTATCTGTTATTGTGACAACGATGACTCAGATGCTTCCAAGCTTTATCTCATACGAAGCCTTCTTGTCATTCTTCGGTCTTGGATTACCAATTACAGTACCAAGTTTGGGTCGTTTGATTTCGGATTATTCACAAAACGTAACAACCAATGCTTACTTGTTCTGGATTCCATTGACAACTCTTGTCTTGGTATCCTTGTCCCTTTTCGTAGTTGGTCAAAACTTAGCGGATGCTAGTGATCCACGTACACATAGATAGGAGTAGAAATGACAAAAGAAAAAAATGTAATTTTGACTGCTCGCGATATTGTCGTGGAATTTGACGTTCGTGACAAAGTATTGACAGCTATTCGCGGCGTTTCCCTTGAACTAGTTGAAGGAGAAGTGTTGGCCTTGGTAGGTGAGTCAGGATCAGGTAAATCTGTTTTGACAAAGACCTTCACAGGTATGCTCGAAGAAAATGGTCGCATTGCCCAAGGTAGCATTGACTACCGTGGTCAGGATTTGACAGCCTTGTCTTCTCACAAGGATTGGGAACAAATTCGTGGTGCTAAGATTGCGACTATCTTCCAGGATCCAATGACTAGTTTGGACCCAATTAAAACAATTGGTAGTCAGATTACTGAAGTTATTGTAAAACACCAAGGGAAAACAGCCAAGGAAGCAAAAGAATTGGCTATTGACTACATGAATAAGGTTGGGATTCCAGACGCAGATAGACGTTTTGATGAATACCCATTCCAATATTCTGGAGGAATGCGTCAACGTATCGTTATTGCCATTGCCCTTGCCTGCCGACCTGATGTCTTGATCTGTGATGAGCCAACGACAGCCTTGGATGTGACTATTCAAGCACAGATTATTGATTTGCTCAAATCATTACAAAACGAGTACCATTTCACAACAATCTTTATCACCCATGACCTTGGTGTGGTAGCAAGTATTGCGGATAAGGTAGCGGTTATGTATGCAGGAGAAATCGTTGAATATGGAACTGTTGAGGAAGTCTTCTATGACCCTCGTCATCCATATACATGGAGTCTCTTGTCTAGCTTGCCTCAGCTTGCTGATGATAAAGGGGATCTTTACTCAATTCCAGGAACACCTCCGTCACTTTATACTGATCTGAAAGGGGATGCCTTTGCCTTGCGTTCAGACTATGCAATGCAAATTGACTTCGAACAAAAAGCTCCTCAATTCTCAGTATCAGAGACACATTGGGCTAAAACTTGGCTTCTTCATGAGGATGCTCCAAAAGTAGAAAAACCAGCTGTGATTGCAAATCTCCACGATAAGATCCGTGAAAAAATGGGATTTGCCCATCTGGCTGACTAGGAGGAAGGAAATGTCTGAAAAATTAGTAGAAATCAAAGATTTAGAAATTTCCTTCGGTGAAGGAAGTAAGAAGTTTGTCGCGGTTAAAAATGCCAACTTCTTTATCAATAAGGGAGAAACTTTCTCGCTTGTTGGTGAGTCAGGTAGTGGGAAAACAACTATTGGTCGTGCCATCATTGGTCTAAATGACACAAGTAATGGTGATATCATTTTTGATGGTCAAAAGATTAATGGTAAGAAATCGCGTGAACAAGCTGCGGAATTGATTCGTCGTATCCAGATGATTTTCCAAGACCCTGCAGCAAGTTTGAATGAACGTGCGACTGTTGATTATATTATTTCTGAAGGTCTTTACAATCACCGTCTATTTAAGGATGAAGAAGAACGTAAAGAGAAAGTTAAAAATATTATCCGTGAAGTGGGGCTTCTTGCTGAGCACTTGACTCGTTACCCTCATGAATTCTCAGGTGGTCAACGTCAACGTATCGGTATTGCCCGTGCCTTGGTCATGCAACCAGACTTTGTTATTGCGGATGAGCCCATTTCAGCCTTGGACGTTTCTGTGCGTGCTCAAGTCTTGAACTTGCTCAAAAAATTCCAAAAAGAACTTGGTTTGACCTATCTCTTCATCGCCCATGACTTGTCGGTTGTTCGCTTTATTTCAGATCGTATCGCAGTTATTTACAAGGGTGTTATTGTAGAGGTTGCTGAAACAGAAGAATTGTTTAACAATCCAATTCACCCATATACTCAGGCCTTGCTTTCAGCGGTTCCAATTCCAGATCCAATCTTGGAACGTAAGAAGGTCTTGAAGGTTTACGACCCAAGTCAACACGACTATGAGATTGATAAGCCATCTATGGTAGAAATCCGTCCAGGTCACTATGTTTGGGCTAACCAAGCCGAATTGACGCGTTACCAAAAAGGATTAAACTAATAATGGTTTTATAATTTCCATATCAACTTTTGTGGAAATTATAAACCTTTTTTTGTTGGACTGATTTGAAAAAACTTTGAAAGAATTTTCAAAAGAAATAGAATTCTTAGAAAATCATTGAATTATAGTGAGATGAAATAAAATCTGAACAACTCGATTAGGAAAGTCAAATTAATTTCTAGAAAAGTTTTAGAAGTCGCGACGTATTATTCTAGCTTCAATCTACTATAGTCTAATACTCTTCGAAAATCTCTTCAAACCACGTCAGCGTCGCCTTACCGTATATATGTGACTGACTTCGTCAGTCTTATCTATAACCTCAAAACAGTGTTTTGAGCAGCCTGCGGCTAGCTTCCTAGTTTGCTTTTTGATTTTCATTGAGTATAATATCTATAATGTAAAAAACTCTAGCTATCAGTTCATTGATAGTTAGAGTTTTTCTATTCATATGATTTAAGGAGTTTAAATAAAGCTTCTATTTCTGATGACGGTGTAGCTGATTTAAGGTAAGCGTAATAAACTGTAAAAGTTATCTTGTCCTTCGGTATAAGAGGAATTTTTATTAAATCATCATCTTCATCAGAAAGTGCGATATCAGCCAGTAAACTAAGGCCAATCCCTTTCTTTAAAAGTTCTTTAAGAATGACAATGTCATCAGTCTTAAAGAATATTTCTGCCTTGTTTTGATACTTTTGATTAAGCGTTTCAAAAGCTTTCAGGTGAACAAAGTGTTCGTCTAAGAGTATAAAGGATTGATCTGCTAATTCTTCAAAAGCGAGGGAAGGAGCAGTGGCAAAAGGATGGTTCTTAGATAAAACGACATACAGTTCTTTATGAAATAGCTCGTGTGACTCTATTGAAGGATAGTTGAGAGGTTCAATCAAACCGAGTAGGCTTGCATCAAGGTCTCCTTGGATGAGAAGGTTTAATAACTCCACGGAGCCACCGCGGATAGGGCGTACCTTTTTTAAAAAATTGAATTTATCTTTTTCGTTTAAGGCAGCAAAGAGATACTGAATGATAATAGGAGGGAATCCTACAGTAGAGTATTGTGCCAAGGAGCGATTAATTTCTTTGCGAGTAGAAATGACCTCAGGTAAAATCAGTTCTGTATGCTTTAGAAGGATTTGTCCTTGAGGAGTTAGCTTGAAGGAACGATGCGAGGGGTCATGGTGAATCAATTTGCAGTTAAAGGATTCCTCTAAGCGCTTGATAGTATAAGAAATAGATGGTTGGCTGACTTTATGTTGTTTTGCTACTTCCGTATAGGATTGAAGCTGGCAGAGATCATAAAAATATTGTAGATCTTTTAAATTCATATGGGCTCACTTTCATTAGTTGGAGAAGGAAAATAAGTGGAAAACAGCAGATAAATAATTTTTATCCGTATCCTACAATTTGACTATACGAGTATTCACCAGTTAAAATGTAAGTGAGTCAGGGATCTCAAAGATTATCTAAGATACTCTCAAAAATGACCAACATCTTTTCTCGTTTATCAATAGGGAGTTGTTTAATCTTCATGTTGATTCTTTTGAGTGAAAGATTGTCACTCTTATCAGAGGTTGATTCAAGGCTATCAAAATTGAAAAATTCCTCTGGGGTCATTTCTAGTGCGTCAATCACTTTTTCAAGACTGTGAATGGTCAGATTCACATTTTGGTTTTCAAGTTGATTGATATACTTAAGCCCGAGTCCTGCTTGTTCCGAAAGTTCTTCCTGGCTCATTTTATTCTGTGTTCGAAAATATTTCACTTTTTGGGAAATATATTGTTGTAAATAGTTTTTAGTTGTCATATAAATAGAATACAAGTTTTATATGACAAAAAAACACCTTAAAAAATACAAAGTACTACATAACATACTTATATGATATTTATTTTAATTAGGATTGTCAATTTGTATGATTGGTTTCTTTTACTCGAAACTTTTAGTAAAGAGTGATCATCGAGAGTTTGGTGAGTTCAGAAATTTATAAAATATAACAACTTAAAGTATTATCAATAATAGTGTTTTAAGTATAAAATAGCCTATTAGAAATTGTTCTCGTAGACTCATTATAACATATGCGTATACAATTGTATCATTTAAACAACAAAGTTTTACGAACAATTCGTTTCATGTGGTATAATATAAGTAAAAAGGAGGTTGCACTATGACTGCACATGATATTTTAAACAATCCTTTCCTCAATAAAGGTACTGCCTTTACCTTAGAGGAGCGAAAGGAACTAGGCCTTATTGGTTTACTGCCACCGTATGTTCAAACGATTGAAGAACAAGCGGCGCAAACTTATGCACAAATGCAAACAAAAGCCAATGATTTGGAAAAACGTCTTTTCCTAATGGAAATTTTTAATACCAACAGGACTCTTTTCTATTACCTCTTTTCTCAACATTTGGAAGAATTCAATCCAATTGTATATGATCCAACCATTGCAGATACGATTGAAGGCTATAGTGATCTTTTTGTAGATCCCCAATATGCGGGATATCTTGATATTAATCATCCTGAAAATATTGAAGCTACTTTGAAAAACGCTGCCGGGGGTCGCGAGATTCGTCTCATTGTTGTAACAGATGCAGAAGGAATCCTTGGAATTGGCGACTGGGGAACAAATGGTGTCGATATTTCTGTTGGGAAATTGATGGTCTATACGGGTGCTGCTGGAATCGATCCTTCGATGGTCCTTCCTTTAGTCATTGATGCAGGGACTAACCGTGAAGAACTTCGTAACAATCCTAATTACTTAGGAAATCGTCACGAACGGGTCCGCGGAGAACGTTACTACGACTTCATTGACCAATTTGTTCAAACAGCAGAACGTCTCTTTCCTAAGCTCTACCTTCACTGGGAAGACTTTGGCCGCTTGAATGCTGCCAATATTCTTGAAAAATACCGGAAACAAATTCCGACCTTTAATGATGATATTCAAGGTACAGGAATCGTTACCTTGGGTGGTATCTTTGGTTCGCTGGATATTAGTGGTGAAAAATTAACAGATCAAGTTTATCTCTGCTATGGTGGTGGTACTGCGGGTGCAGGAATTGCCTCTCGTGTTCTTCGTGAAATGGTAAGTGAAGGTCTTTCTGAAGAAGAAGCCTATAAACGTTTCTTTATGGTTGATAAACAAGGTCTTCTCTTTGATGACATGGATGGCTTGACACCAGAGCAAAAACCATTTGCTAAGAAACGTGCTGACTTTAGTAACGCAGATAAATTGACTGATCTGCTTGAAGTAGTGAAGACTGTGAAGCCAACCATTCTTGTAGGAACTTCAACTCAACCTAATACCTTCACTAAAGAAATAGTAGAAGCTATGTGTGAAAACACAGAACGTCCAATGATCTTCCCTTTGTCAAATCCAACTAAATTGGCAGAAGCTAGTGCCAAAGATTTGATAGAATGGTCAGATGGCAAAGCTTTTGTCGCAACAGGAATTCCTGCTGGTACGGTGTCTTATAAAGGTGTAGACTATGTCATTGGTCAAGCTAATAATGCTTTGATTTACCCAGGTCTTGGATTAGGTATGCTGGCTTCTGAAGCTAGCCTTCTAACAGATGAAATGATTGGGGCAGCGGCTCATTCATTGAGTGGTATTGTCAATCCAGGCCAACCAGGAGCTCCTGTCTTGCCACCATTCAAGTATGTAGCAGATGTTTCTATTAAAGTAGCAGAAGCAGTCGCTAAAAAAGCACAAGAGCAAGGACTTGCACGCGCTAAGGAAACAGATATGGCCAAAGCAGTTCGTGATTTGAAGTGGTATCCAGAGTATAAATAAGTAAATTTAATTGGGGTGTACGAGTGCGACTGGATGCCTCGTACGCCTTTTGCTGTATGTCCTATTATATAGAAAGGGAGACTATGGAAATCTTTATAACGTCAATTCAGAGTATTGTACCCATTATCGTCATCATCATTCTTGGTTATTTCTTGCAAGTCCGCGGTTGGTTCCAAGAGAGTTTCGGAAATGACTTGTCTAAACTTATTATGAATGTGGCCATGCCCGTTGCAATTTTCACCTCTGTTCTTAAATATTTAACTTTAGATAAGCTGATTAGCTTGTCTGGCGGTTTGCTCTATACGTTTATCGCCTTCATTCTTGGTTACCTAGCGGCCTTTATCGCGGTGAAAGTTTTTAGAGTGCGCCCAGGACGCCGAGGAACCATGATTAATACCTTTGTCAATGCCAATACCATATTTATTGGTTTGCCTTTAAATATCGCTCTGTTTGGAAATCAAGCCCTTCCATATTTCTTAGTGTATTATATTACAAATACAGTATCTACTTGGACATTAGGTGTCTATCTGATGACGTCTGATAGCAAAGAAGGGGCTTCAAAACAGGCTCAAAAATTTAATTGGAAGAAGCTCTTCCCTGCTCCTTTGTTAGGATTTCTCGTAGCCCTCGCCTTTTTAGTGCTCCGTCTTCCTGTTCCAAGTTTTGTGGAAAGTACCTTGACCTATATTGGTAGTTTAACAACGCCTTTATCACTTGTCTATATTGGTATCGTTCTAGCGAAGGCAGGACTTAAGACGATTCGCTTTGATAAGGATACCATTATCACACTGGTTGGTCGTTTTATCCTTGCACCGGTCATCATGCTCCTAGTTTTGAAATTCTTCTCTCCAAATATGGTAGCACCAGAATTTAGGACCTTTATGATCCAATCAGCAACACCTGCTCTAGCGGTTCTTCCTATTCTTGCCAATCAAGGAAAAGGTAATGTTGAGTTTTCAACGAATGTGGTCACTCTCAGTACGGTTTTATTTGTGATTGTGATTCCGATTTTACAGACATTATTAGGATAAAAGGAGTAGAGTTTGCAAATGTTTTTAAATTGGGTTAAAAAATGGCAAACACTTATCAAACTCGTCTTATTTATATCTATTACTAGTCTAGCTATTGTAGAGATAACTAGACTTTTTAAAACAATTTCGTTTGATAAGATTGAAGAAATATTGGGGGAACTGTCTCCACTAAATGTCATCTGTTTGGCACTGTTTGGTTTTATGGCCGTTGCGCCAATGATCTTCTATGATAGTATCTTAAATAAAGAGCTAAATCAGAAACAAACATTTTCTTACTTACTAGAAACTAGCTGGACAATTAATAGCTTGAATAATATGATAGGCTTTGCCGGCTTGATAGATATTGGTTTACGATATTCTTTCTATGGAGATAAAGAACGACCTGAAAAAAGTATGCAGGGAATTTCTCGTGTTATTCCTTATTTCATGAGTGGATTTTCACTGTTTACCCTGATAAGCTTGGTTTTGACAGGTTTATTCCCTTTATCAATTGGGAGTAAGCAGTATTGGCCAGTCCTGTTAGGAGCTAGTCTCTATCTCCCAATTGTTTTATTTGTTTCAAATAGGAAAAATTGGGCCTATTTTGGCCAGCTTGGTGGAAAGACGATGTTATCTTTAGTATTAGCTTCTGCCCTTGATTGGGCTTGCGTACTAAGTTTTTTCCTTTTGGTTGGGTATATTTTGGGCTATAATTTACCAATTTATGATGTAATCCCCCTCTTTATGATTGCTATTACAATTGGGATTATGTCAATGATTCCAGGTAGTCTAGGTAGTTTTGATTTAATTATGGTATCTGGTTTAGTTGGTCTTGGGCTTGATAAAGCTCAGGCACTAAGTTGGTTACTTGTATTTCGATTATTCTATTATATTCTCCCTTTCTGTTTAGGAGTTGTTTTATTCTTAAAAAATATGGGTGGACGACTAAATGAGAAATATTTAGGAATTCCCCAAAAGGTCATTGAGGCCTTATCTAGTATAGTATTGGTTTGGGGGTTGCGACTCTTTGGTTTCTTTCTTATCGTTTCAGCCATAGTTCCTCAAGAATTAGGACATCTTCCTTTGCTTAAAGAACTTTCACCGAGCACTGGACAGTTTGTTTTTCAACTTCCTAGTATTGTTTTTGGTGTTCTATTCTTTCTGCTAGCAAGATTAGTTAGAAGACGCTTAAAATTCACATTAATGCTAGCTAACGTGCTAAGTGTTACTAGTCTCATTTATTTAAATATTGGTTCTTTTTCTTTAATAAGTAGTATTTTCTTAATCAAACTTTTATCTCTCATTTGGTGGAAGAAAGATACATTTGTTCGCAGGCATTATATCTATGCTTGGGAAGATTGTTGTAAAGATATTATTTATATTGGTGGAACGCTCTTTTTGACACTTCTTTTGCTGGGACATTTGAATCCTCATCATGTGTTTAAGTTAAAACATCTCTCTCATCTGGTTACACACTGGATTCATCTTCTCGGCTTGTCTCTGATATTGGTGATGTTGTATATTTTAGTTCTTCGTGAAAGTAATCAAACCAAAGAGAATTTTGGAGAAGTTTTCGATAAGCAACGTTATCAAGACTTTATTGCAACAATACCAAATATAAATTTAGATGCTGCCCTGGCTTATTTAGATGACAAATACCTTTATTGGTACCAAGAGGATGGTCAAGACAAGGTTGTTTTCCAATTTGCAATTGATAATAATAAATGTGTCGTTATGTCGGATCCACTAGCACAGTCAGGATACTTAGAAAAAGGCTTATCGAAGTTTTTAGAGGATGCGGAGGACACAAATGTCTCTGTTATTTTCTACGAAATTAATCAAGAAATCACCCTATTACTTCATGAATATGGGTACGACTTTATGAAATTTGGGGAGACTGCTCAGGTATTACTCGATAGATTTACAACCGAAGGAAAACAAGGAAAGAAATTTAGAACAGTTGTTAATAGGTTAGAAAGCAAGGGGTATCAATTCCAAGTATTACAACCACCTTTTGATAAGAAGTTGCTTAACACCCTTAAAGAAATATCGGATAATTGGCTAGATGGTCGCCAAGAAAAAGGGTTTTCACTTGGATTTTTTGATGAGAAGTACATTCAATTAGCACCAATAGCTCTTGTAAGGGATAAGGAAGATAAGGTTCAGGCTTTTGTTACCTTTTTAGCTTGTAATGGTCCTGAAGAAGCTAGCATCGATTTGATGCGCTACCACTTAAGGACAGCACCCAATGGTATTATGGATTATCTCTTTGTGAAATTATTACTTCATTTTAAAGAAGAAGGAGTTAGTTTATTTGAATTAGGCATGGCGCCGTTGTCAAATGTAGGAACTGAGAAACATAGCTTTCTACAAGAAAAAGTAGCCTATCTCATCTATGCCTTCACTAATCGATTCTATTCATTTAGTGGTCTTAGACAGTATAAACAAAAGTTTAATCCTATCTGGACACCTAGATATGTTGCCTATCCTCGGGATACTTGGCTTATTTTGGATATGTTAGCAATCTACAGAGTTGATAACCGAAAAGTAAAGAGATTGTCGTATTGACTATTGGTTTTAAACAGTATAAAATAACTGTCGATTTTTTGTCCGACTGCCAAGAGTCAGTTTAATACTATACTAAAATCAAAACGCATTATATAATAGTGATATGAAATCAACCAAAGAAGAAATACAAGCCATCAAAACACTTTTAAAAGACTCTAGTACAACTAAATACCATAAAAGTCTTCAAATCGTTCTATTTTGTATAATGGGAAAATCTTTGAAATTATCCTAAAAGAATTGGGAGCATCCTGAAAGAATTTGAAAGAATTTTCGAAAAATTTTAAAAAATTCTGAAATATTCTTGACAGCTAATGAAAAAGGTGGTAAGATAGGAAACATCAAAAAAGAAAGCAGAAAAAGAAATGAATAAGAAACAAGCTGTAACGATGAATCAAAACTTTTACTTTAGCTACTTTAGATAGTGTTTGTAGACATGTCACCATGGATGCAAACAGTTCAAGCAATTTGTTTGTATCTATGTGGCTAAGATTTTTGATTGTGGTCCATATAGATGAATATCTAAATGGACTAGCTAAGTTGTAACTTGTTAGCTTATTTCAAGCATCCGTTTAGATATTATCTAGGCGGTTTTTTGTTTTATCTTTTCTGAGAAGGAGTTTCATTATGAAAGTTGTTCGAAAATTACTAGCCCCTCTCTTGATAGTGGGGATTCTCTTGACCTCTCTGATTAGTTTGCATCAGTTGAAGGCAGATAAGAAAAAAGATGTGTTTCGTATCGGTATTTCGCAATTTATTACCCACCAGTCCTTAGACGCTACTAGAGAAGGGTTTGTGGATGAGCTTGCCAAGCAAGGCTATGCTGAAGGGAAAAATATCGAGATTGATTTGCAAAATGCACAGGGAGAACAACGAAACCTAAAAACGATTTCCCAGCAACTAGCAGAATCTAGTGATGTCGTTCTAGCTATCGCAACGCCTTCTGCTCAGAGCTTGGCTAATACAACACAAACGACACCGGTTATCTTTTCAGCTGTAACAGACCCTGTCAGTGCCAAGTTGGTAGAGTCAAGAGAGCATCCTGGGGGCAATGTAACTGGGACAAGTGACCAGTCATCAGATGCCATTTCAACCCAAATCAATTTGATAAAGAAAGTGTTGCCAAAAGCTAAAACGATTGGAATTCTCTATACTCAGAGCGAGCCAAACTCAGTTGTCCAAAAGGATGAAGCTAAGCGCCTTCTGGAAGAAAAAGGCTTTACCGTTGTTGAAAAAACAATCTTGGACAGTAACAACGTCAAGGCGGCAGCAGAGAGTTTGATGGCAGAGGTGGATATGGTTTTTGTACCAACGGATAATATCATTTCATCAACCATGGAAACAGTCAAGCAGGTTTCTATTAAACACAAGGTTCCAGTATTCGGTGGTTCAACAGAAATGGTTGCGGTTGGTGGCTTGTATAACTACGGAACCAATTATGAAGAATTGGGACGTCAGACAGCACGAATGCTGGTTCGTGTTTTAAAAGGTGAGAATCCAGAAAATATAGCAGTTGAGTTGCCAGAAAAACTGGAATTGCATACCAATCAAGAAATGGCAGATGCACTAGGAATTGATATTAGTAAGTTAGAAGGCAAGGAATAAGGAGGTTTAAGATGAATTTTGTGTTATCTAGTTTATCAGAAGGTTTGTTGTGGTCGATTATGGCGATTGGGGTCTACTTGACTTTCCGTATTTTGGATATTGCGGATATGACTGCTGAAGGAGCCTTTCCACTGGGGGCAGCTGTCGTTGTATCTCAGATACAGGCAGGGACAAATCCTTGGATTGCGACTTTACTTGCTTTGCTGGCAGGTATGGTAGCAGGTCTTGTATCAGGAATGCTCCACACCAAGATGAAAATTCCAGCCCTCTTGACAGGGATTGTGACCTTGACAGGGCTTTATTCAATCAATATTAAAATCATGGGAAGTGTGCCCAATCTTTCCTTGGGAGATTCTTCGACTGTCTTTAAACAGTTGGCTAGCTTGGGATTGACAAATGAAGAAGCTGTTTTCTCATTCAGTTTGGCCTGTCTCTTACTTGTTTGTTTGGTCTTGAATCTTTTGATGAAAACAGAGATTGGCTTGGTCTTGCGTTCGACTGGGGACAATATTCCTATGAGTGAGGCCAATGGGGTCAATGTAGACACCATGAAGATTGTTGGTTACATGATTTCAAATGGTTTGATTGCCCTATGTGGTTCCTTGTTTGCCCAAAATGATGGATTTTCAGATGTGACTTCTGGAACAGGAACCATTGTTGTTGGTTTGAGTGCAGTCATTATTGCGGAAGTATTGATACATGACTTGACCATTGGAGGTCGCCTGTTATCCATCGGAATTGGTGCAATTGTTTACCGTTTGATTATTTTAAATATCTATGAAATTCCAAATCTAGATCAAAACTTGGTACGTCTCTTTAATGCAATTTTGCTCGCTTTAGTTTTATTTGCACCAGAATTGCAAAAGAGATTAAAGATTCGTGGTCTGAAATTGAGAAATGAATAGGAGGAGAAAGTTATGGCAAGTTTGTTAACACTTGAAAATATTCACAAAACATTTGAAGCTGGGACGGTCAATGAGAACCATGTCCTCAAAGGATTAGATTTAGAGGTTGAAGAGGGAGATTTTATCTCTGTAATCGGTGGAAATGGAGCAGGGAAATCCACTTTGATGAATATCTTGGCTGGCAATCTATCGGTGGATGAAGGGGACCTTTTATTGGCAGGCAAATCCATTAAAAATCTGAGTGTAAGAAAGAGAGCCAAGGATATTGCCCGTGTTTTTCAAGATCCTAAGATGGGAACAGCTTCTCGTTTGACGATTGAGGAGAATATGGCTATTGCCTTGAGACGCGGGCAGAAGAGAGGGCTTGGCTGGGGTGTGAAGGAGAAGGACAGAATCCAGTTCCAAGAGGCCTTGAAGGAGTTGAATATTGGTCTTGAAAACCGCTTAAAAGTAGATACTCAATATCTCTCAGGAGGACAAAGACAGGCCTTGACCCTAGTCATGGCAGCTTTGGTGAAACCCAAACTTTTGCTTTTGGATGAACATACTGCGGCACTTGACCCGAAAACGAGTCAAATGGTGATGGATTTGACGCAAAAGATTGTGGAACACCATCAGTTGACGACTTTGATGATTACCCATGATATGAACCATGCGATTGAGTATGGTAATCGTCTCATTATGCTCTATCAAGGCAAGATAGTGGTGGATGTTAAGGGAGAGGAGAAAAAGCATCTGACAGTTGAAGATCTCATGCATCTCTTCCAGAAAAATAGTGGCCAAAGTCTAGTTAGTGATGAATTAGTTTTGGGATAAAGAAAAAGGCTGAGATCTAGTGTCTCAGTCTTTTATTAGTACAAATGGATAGGTAGAAATATGAAATTGATACTCTTCTAAAATCTCTTCAAACCGTGTTAGCACTATCTGCAACCTTAAAACAGTGCTTTGAGCAACCTGCGGCTAGCTTCCTAGTTTGCTCTTTGATTTTCATTGAGTATAAACTCAGTAAGGAGCCCTCTTTTGCAGAAAAGCAGGCTTCTTTTTGCTGTCTATTCCATCTCTGAAAGCGTAAAACAAACTGGTCAGGGTGGCTAGTTTGTGGTATAATGAAAGAGACTCAAAAAGAAACAGGAGAAATATGATGGATTTACTATTAGCAATTGTATTGATTGTGCTAGCTTTTCTAGGAGGAGCTCTTGGAGGAATGTACTTGGTTCGTAAGCAAATTGAAAAAGAATTCGCTGACAACCCACGTTTGAATGCTGAAGCAGTTCGTACTCTTTTGAGTGCAAATGGTCAAAAACCAAGCGAAGCTAAGGTACAACAAGTTTACCACCAAATCATCCGCCAACAAAAGGCAGCCCTTGCTAACAATAAAAAGAAAAAATAAATAAGGAAAAGTCTGGGATGAAAGTTCCAGACTTCTCACTATGTTGGCTAAGGGTTTAGGGATGAGACTTTTTCCTTGCATTCTATTGATATTTGATTATGATTAAGAGAGATAGTTATTGATTAGGCTGTCATTCGGTTCATAAAGATAAATAATCATAATGAACTATCAATCAGAAAAAAGACTAGAAAGAAGACTGTATGGATAATCGACCAATTGGTTTTTTGGATTCGGGTGTCGGGGGCTTGACCGTTGTGCGCGAGCTCATGCGCCAGCTTCCCCATGAAGAAATCGTCTATATTGGAGATTCGGCGCGGGCGCCCTATGGTCCCCGTCCTGCTGAGCAAATTCGTGAATATACTTGGCAGTTGGTCAACTTTCTTTTGACCAAGGATGTCAAAATGATTGTCATTGCTTGTAATACAGCGACTGCGGTCGTCTGGGAAGAAATCAAGGCTCAACTAGATATTCCTGTCCTAGGTGTGATTTTGCCAGGAGCTTCGGCAGCTATCAAGTCTAGTCAAGGTGGGAAAATCGGAGTCATTGGAACGCCTATGACGGTACAATCTGACATCTACCGACAGAAAATCCATGATTTGGATCCGGACTTACAGGTGAAGAGTTTGGCCTGTCCCAAGTTTGCTCCCTTGGTGGAGTCTGGGGCTCTGTCAACCAGTGTCACTAAGAAAGTAGTTTATGAAACCCTACGTCCCTTGGTTGGAAAGGTGGATAGCCTGATTTTGGGTTGTACCCATTATCCACTCCTCAGACCCATTATTCAAAATGTCATGGGACCCAAGGTTCAGCTCATCGATAGTGGGGCAGAGTGCGTACGGGATATCTCAGTCTTACTTAATTATTTTGAAATCAATCGTGGTCGCGATGCCGGACCACTCCATCACCGTTTTTATACAACAGCCAGCAGCCAAAGTTTTGCACAAATTGGTGAAGAATGGCTGGAAAAAGAGATTCATGTGGAGCATGTAGAATTATGACAAATAAAATTTATGAATACAAGGATGAACAGGACTGGTATGTCGGGTCCTATGGTATTTTTGGTGGCGTCCGGACGTTGACGGATGATGACTTGGATTTTCCTCTATTGGAGTTTGCCCAAAGATTTCGAGATGAGGATCGAGGTTTTCCTGTTTCTGTTACTGTTTTACGCTATGGTTCTCTCTACCGTTTATTGTCTTTTGTGGTAGATATCCTCAACCAAGAAATGGGACGAAATGTGGAAGTCATCCAACGTCAGGGGGCTTTACTCTTGGTTGAAAATGGGCAACTCCTGCATGTGGAATTGCCTAAAGAAGGGGTCAATGTTCATGATTTCTTTGAGACAAGCAAAGTTAGAGAAACCTTATTGATTGCGACTCGTAACGAGGGCAAGACCAAGGAATTCCGAGCTATCTTTGACAAGCTAGGCTACGATGTGGAAAATCTCAATGACTATCCTGACTTGCCTGAAGTAGCTGAAACAGGCATGACCTTCGAAGAAAATGCCCGTCTCAAGGCAGAAACTATTTCTCAATTAACGGGCAAGATGGTTTTGGCAGATGACTCAGGTCTCAAAGTCGATGTCCTTGGTGGCTTGCCAGGTGTCTGGTCAGCTCGTTTCGCAGGAGTGGGAGCTACTGACCGTGAAAACAATGCCAAACTCTTGCACGAATTGGCCATGGTCTTTGAACTCAAGGACCGCTCGGCTCAATTCCATACAACCCTAGTCGTAGCCAGTCCAAACAAGGAAAGCTTGGTTGTTGAAGCAGACTGGCCTGGCTACATTAACTTTGAACCTAAAGGTGAAAATGGCTTTGGCTATGACCCTCTCTTCCTTGTAGGAGAGACAGGCAAGTCATCAGCTGAATTAACCCTTGAAGAAAAAAATAGTCAATCTCACCGTGCCTTAGCCGTTAAGAAACTTTTGGAGGTATTTCCATCATGGCAAAGCAAACCATCATTGTAATGAGCGATTCCCATGGCGATAGCTTGATTGTGGAAGAAATCCGTGATCGCTATGTGGGCAAAGTTGACGCCGTTTTTCATAACGGCGATTCTGAACTGCGTCCGGATTCTCCCCTTTGGGAAGGCATCCGCGTTGTTAAAGGGAACATGGACTTCTACGCTGGCTACCCAGAACGGTTGGTGACTGAGCTTGGTTCGATCAAGATTATCCAAACTCATGGACATTTGTTTGACATTAATTTCAATTTTCAAAAGTTAGACTACTGGGCTCAGGAAGAAGAGGCCGATATCTGTCTTTATGGTCACTTGCATGTGCCAAATGCTTGGATGGAAGGAAAGACTCTTTTTCTAAATCCAGGTTCCATCAGTCAACCACGTGGGACCATCAGAGAATGTCTCTATGCTCGTGTGGAGATTGATGATAGTTATTTTAAAGTGGACTTTTTGACACGAGACCATGAGGTGTATCCGGGCTTGTCCAAGGAGTTTAGCCGATGATTGCCAAGGAGTTTGAGACTTTCTTGTTGGGGCAAGAAGAAACTTTTTTGACTCCTGCTAAAAATCTAGCTGTGTTGATTGATACTCACAATGCGGATCACGCGACCCTCTTGCTCAGTCAGATGACCTATACCCGTGTTCCTGTTGTGACAGATGAAAAACAGTTTGTTGGGACGATTGGGCTCAGAGATATTATGGCTTATCAGATGGAGCATGACTTGAGTCAAGAAATCATGGCAGATACGGATATCGTTCATATGACGAGAACGGACGTAGCGGTCGTCTCGCCTGATTTTACCATTACGGAGGTCTTGCACAAGCTGGTAGATGAGTCTTTCTTACCGGTTGTGGATGCGTCTGGTATTTTCCAAGGGATTATTACGCGCAAGTCTATCCTCAAGGCAGTCAATGCCCTCTTGCATGATTTTAGTAAGGAATATGAGATTCGATGCAAATGAGAGATAGGATTTCAGCCTTTTTAGAGGAAAAGCAGGGCTTATCTGCCAATTCCAAGCAGTCCTATAAGTATGATTTGGAGCAATTTTTAGACATAGTGGGCGAGCGGATTTCGGAGACCAGTCTCAAGATTTACCAAGCCCAGCTAGCTAATCTAAAGATCAGCGCCCAGAAGCGAAAGATTTCGGCCTGTAACCAATTTCTCTACTTTCTCTATCAAAAAGGAGAAGTGGATAACTTTTATCGTTTGGAATTAGCTAAACAAGCTGAAAAGAAGACCTCAAAACCAGAACTGTTAAACCTAGACTCTTTTTGGCAGGAAAGTAATTATCCAGAGGGGCGTTTACTGGCTCTTCTTAACTTAGAATTGGGACTCTTGCCGAGTGAGATTTTGGCTCTCAAGGTTGCGGACATCAATCTGGATTTTCAGGTGTTGCGAATCAAGAAGGCTTCCCAACAGAGAATTGTCAGCATTCCCACAACCTTGCTTTCAGAGTTGGAACCCTTGATGGGACAGGCCTATCTCTTTGAAAGGGGAGGGAAAGTCTATTCTCGTCAGTGGGCCTTTCGTCAGCTAGAGTCCTTTGTCAAGGAGAAAGGTTTTCCAGCCTTATCAGCCCAAGCCCTACGGGAACAGTTCATTCTAAGACAAATAGAAAACAAGGTCGATTTGTACGAAATTGCAAAAAAATTAGGATTAAAAACAGTCCTGACCTTAGAAAAATATAGATAATGGATATTAAATTAAAAGATTTTGAAGGGCCTCTGGACTTACTTTTGCACCTTGTTTCTAAGTACCAGATGGATATCTACGATGTACCCATTACGGAAGTCATCGAACAGTATCTAGCTTATGTCTCAACCCTGCAGGCTATGCGTCTGGAAGTGACGGGTGAGTATATGGTCATGGCCAGTCAGCTCATGCTGATTAAGAGCCGCAAACTCCTTCCAAAGGTAGCAGAAGTGACAGACTTGGAGGATGACCTGGAGCAGGATCTTCTCTCTCAAATCGAAGAATACCGCAAGTTCAAGCTCTTGGGTGAGCACTTGGAAGCCAAGCACCAAGAACGGGCCCAGCACTATTCCAAAGCGCCTACAGAGTTGATTTACGAAGATGCGGAGCTTGTGCATGACAAGACGACCATTGACCTCTTTTTGGCTTTTTCAAATATCCTAGCCAAGAAAAAAGAGGAGTTTGCACAGAATCACACGACTATCTTGCGGGATGAGTATAAGATTGAGGACATGATGGTTATCGTGAAAGAGTCCTTGACTGGACAAGATCAATTGCGCTTGCAGGATTTGTTTAAGGAAGCCCAGAATCTCCAAGAGGTCATCACCCTCTTTTTGGCAACCCTAGAGTTAATCAAAACCCAGGAGCTGATTCTTGTGCAAGAGGAAAGTTTCGGAGATATTTATCTCATGGAAAAGAAGGAAGAAAGTCAAGTGGCCCAAAGCTAGACTTGATAGAGAGGAAAGATGAGTACTTTAGCAAAAATAGAAGCGCTCTTGTTTGTAGCGGGTGAAGATGGGATTAGAGTCCGCCAGTTAGCTGAACTCCTCTCTCTGCCACCGACAGGCATCCAACAGAGTTTAGAAAAATTAGTCCAGAAGTATGAAAAGGATCCAGATTCCAGTTTGGCTCTGATTGAGACAGGGGGCGCTTATAGATTGGTGACCAAGCCTCAATTTGCAGAGATTTTGAAGGAATACTCTAAGGCACCTATCAACCAGAGTTTATCTCGGGCTGCCCTTGAGACCTTGTCCATCATTGCCTACAAACAGCCCATCACACGGATAGAGATTGATGCCATCCGTGGTGTCAACTCGAGTGGGGCTTTAGCAAAGTTGCAGGCTTTTAATCTAATCAAAGAAGACGGGAAAAAAGAAGTGTTGGGGCGCCCCAACCTCTATGTGACTACAGATTATTTCCTAGATTACATGGGGATTAACCATTTGGAAGAATTACCAGTGATTGATGAGCTTGAGATTCAAGCCCAAGAAAGCCAATTATTTGGTGAAAGGATAGAAGAAGATGAGAATCAATAAGTATATTGCCCACGCAGGTGTGGCCAGTAGGAGAAAAGCAGAAGAGCTGATCAAGCAAGGTTTGGTGACGGTTAACGGCCAAGTGGTACGTGAACTAGCAACCACTATCAAGTCAGGTGACAAGGTCGAAGTAGAAGGCCAACCCATCTACAACGAAGAAAAGGTCTACTATCTGCTTAACAAACCACGCGGTGTCATTTCCAGCGTGACAGATGACAAGGGCCGCAAGACTGTTGTCGACCTCTTGCCCAACGTGAAAGAGCGCATCTACCCTGTAGGTCGTTTGGACTGGGATACATCAGGAGTCTTGATTTTGACCAATGATGGGGATTTTACGGATGAAATGATTCACCCTCGTAATGAGATTGACAAGGTTTATGTCGCGCGTGTTAAAGGTGTGGCCAATAAGGATAATCTCCGCCCCTTGACCCGTGGACTTGAGATTGATGGCAAGAAAACCAAGCCGGCTGTCTATGAGATTCTCAAAGTGGATCCAGTCAAAAACCGCTCTGTGGTGCAGTTGACTATCCATGAAGGGCGTAACCACCAGGTTAAAAAGATGTTTGAAGCTGTCGGTCTTCAAGTGGACAAGTTGTCACGGACCCGTTTTGGACATCTAGACTTGACAGGACTCCGTCCAGGAGAATCCCGTCGTCTTAATAAAAAAGAAATCAGCCAACTACACACCATGGCTGTAACCAAGAAATAATGAAACGAATTTTAATAGCGCCTGTGCGCTTTTACCAACGTTTTATCTCGCCAGCCTTTCCACCCTCTTGTCGCTTTGATCCGACTTGTTCCAACTACATGATTCAGGCTATTGAAAAACATGGCTTCAAGGGTGTTTTGATGGGCTTGGCTCGGATTTTACGTTGCCATCCCTGGTCGAAAACAGGCAAGGACCCCGTCCCAGACTATTTTTCACTCAAACGGAATCAAGAAGAAAAATGAGGCTGGGTAAAAATATTTTAGTGAAATGATAAAAACGCATCCTATCAGGTTTGAGTGAGCTTGCTAGGATGCGTTTTATCATGTAAAGATATTATTGAGTTTAAAGTAGCTTATTTCAAGGCTTTTTGTGCGTCTTCAATCATGAGTTTGGTTGATTCAAGTCCGCCTCCGCTTAGATACCAGAGGTCTGGTGTTAGTTGGATAATCTTACCATTTTTAGCGGCAGGAGTTTCAGCGATAAGGGCATTTTCTAGGACACCGTCGTTGCTAGAGTTGTCCCCACCGATGGCAAGGGTACGGTTGATGACAAAGAGGATGTCAGGATTGATTTCTTTGACACTTTCAAAACTGACTTCTTGTCCGTGGCGAGAGTCTTCAAATTGAGTGTCAGTTGGCTTGAATTTCAAGGTTTGGTACAAGAAAGAGAAACGAGATTGGGCACCAAAGGCTGCCATTTTTCCCTCGTTGAGGAGGATGGCAAGGGCTTTTTTGTCAGAACTTTCGTTTTTAGTAGCGACTTCTTGGATACTCTTGTCTAGCTTAGCCAATTCTTCCTTGGCTTTCTGTGTGCCAGTTTCACCAAAGGCACTTGCTAAAGATTCGATATTAGCCTTGGTAGAAGTCCAGTAGTCGTCCTTGCTTGCTTGGAAGAGAATAGTCGGAGCGATTTCGTTGAACTTATCTACGAATTTTTGGGTACGTGGTGAAGCGATAATTAGGTCTGGTTCAAGAGCAGCAAGGGCTTCTAGGTCTGGCTCAACCATAGAACCAACATTTTTAACTTTTCCAGCTAGGTCTTTAAGATAAGTCGGAACAGTTTTTGTAGGCATTCCGACGATATTCTTTTCAAAACCTAAAGCGCGAATAGTATCCGCAGCACCGAGGTCAAAGGTCACAATCTTTTCAGGGACTTTTGAAAGTGTGACTACACCTAGTGAACTTTTAATGGTTACCTCTGTTGGAGCAGAGCTACTTGACTCCGTCTTACTAGTGCTTGAGTTTGTACTACATGCACCAAGTAGGAGCAAGAAGCTGGCCGCTAGGGCAGTGAGATAAAATTTAAGGGATGTTTTCATGATTTCTCCTTTTTAAAATATGATAACGATGTAGGGGGCTCTTAGATAGGCTTGTTAGCTAAGAGACAGAGGGTTTTCTAACATGAGTTCAGAATAGCTAGCTATAGATACAGATCTTTTTGCCATTGATATCAGCTAGCGTGATGGGAATCTCATAGAGTTGACTGAGCAGGTCAGACTGCATGATTTGATTTGTCGTTCCCTTGCTAAAGACTTGACCGTCCTTGAAGGCGACAATTTCATCTGCATACTGACTGGCCATGTTGATATCGTGGAGGACGATGATAATGGTCTTGCCGAGTTCCTCCACCAGTCTCTGAAGAATCTGCATCATGCTAACGCTTTGCTTGATATCAAGATTGTTGAGCGGTTCGTCCAGCAAGATAAAGTCCGTATCCTGAGCCAGTACCATAGCTATAAAGACGCGTTGTAGTTGTCCCCCAGACAGGCTATCGATGTAGCGGTCTTTTAAGTTGGTCAGTTCCAGATAGTCCAGAGTTTCTTGAATTTTTTCCCAGTCTTCTGGTCTCAGTCTACCACGACTGTAAGGAAAACGTCCAAAACTGACCAGTTCTTCAACAGTCAATTTGGCTTGGTAATTGATTTTCTGTTTTAGGATGGTTAGTTCTTGGGCCAGTTCTTGCGAATTCCAGCTCTCGATTTCACGTCCTTTGATACTAAGAATTCCCTGATCTTTCTTGGTTAGTCTGCTCATGATGGAGAGGAGAGTCGATTTTCCAGCACCATTTGGACCAATGAAGGCTGTCAGTTTCTGAGGACTGACTTCAAGCGTAATACCTTGCAAAATATCCTGTTTTTGAATGGATTTGTCAATGTTTTCCAGTTTCACCGACGCGCCCTCCTGTATAGTAAGATAAAGAATAAGAGACCACCTACGCTCTCGATGATCATGCTGATGCGAATTTCCAGTGCAAAGACTCGTTCAATGAGAGCTTGTCCCAAGGTCAAACTAATAAATCCAACCAGAATGGCCACTATAAAGAGTAACTTATGTCGATAGTCTTTGACGATTAGGTAGGTGAGGTTGGCCAACATAAAACCGAAGAAGGCCATAGGTCCTACCAGGGCAGTGGCCGTTGAAGTTAAAAGCACGATGCCCCAGAGGAGTTCTTTCTGTTCTTTTTCAACATCGATTCCTAGTATCTGAGCCGTTTCTCTTTGCAGATGCAAGACATCCAGAATGACTGCTTTCCGAAAGAAAAAGATGGTCAAAGCAAGGATAATCAGAGAACCAATGGCTAGGATGGAAGTGTTGAGATGTTGAAAGGAGGCAAAAAGACTGTTTTGCAGTTTATCGTATTCGTTTGGATCCATCAGTACCTGAAGGAAGGTACTGATATTTCGAAAGAGACTTCCGAGGGCTAGACAGATTAGTAGGATGAAGACCAGATCTTGCTTCATCAGTGTCTTCAAGTAGCCTTGTAAGGCAAGAAAGAAGAGGGATTGAAGCAGAAGCAAAACTAGGAATTCTAAGATGGGAGACTTCCCGAGTTGAAGAAACTTACTTTCAAAAACCAGTAGTAGAGTTTGCAGTAGGACGTAGAAGGATTCAATTCCCAAAATACTTGGCGTCAGGAAGCGATTTTCCGTCAGGGTTTGAAAACTAATGGTCGAAATCCCAGTCGCGATAGCTACCAAGATATAAACGACAATTTTTTGGGAACGCAACTTCCAGGTAAAGCCAGACAGGTGGGTGATGGGCCAAAAATAGAGGAGACAAGCTCCGATGGCCAGAATAATGAGAAGGCAGAGGAGCTTGGTATGTTTGCTTTTAAACTGCATCTTTTCGTCCCCCTCTCCATAGAAGTAGGATAAAGACGAGGCTACCAATGATTCCTAGTAGAAGACTGACAGACAGCTCATAGGGCCGAATCAGAATTCGGGATAGGATATCGCAAGCCAGAACTAGATTAGCACCGACTAGTGCGACTATGAGTTTGGTTTGACTTAGGTTATCTCCATAGTGCTTGCGAACAAGATTGGGAACAATAACTCCGAGGAAAGGTAAGCCACCCACGGTAATCATGGTGACACTAGTCGTTAGCGCCACCAGAAAGAGGGCTAGTTTTTCAAGTAGGGAGTAGGAAATCCCCAAACTTTCGCTAGTTTCTTTTCCTAGATTCATGATGGTAAAGGTTTGGGATAATTTCCAAACGGCTATCAGGATAATGAGGCCTAAGAAGAGCCACTCATACTGATGAGTCTGAATCATGGAGAAGGAGCCCTGAGTCCAAGCTGTCATACTCTGAACCAGATTGAAACGATAGGCGATAACTTCTGTCACAGAACCGATAATTCCACTATAGATGATCCCAATCAGAGGCAACATCCACCTTTCCTTTACGGTAAAAATGGTCATAAAGGCTAGGAAGAAGAGGGTGAATATGATGGATGAAACAAAAGCGAAGAGCATCTTTTGGGTCAGACTAGCCGACGGAAAGACAAAGAGGCTCAGCACCATTCCCAGTTTGGCGGCTTCAGTGGTTCCAACTGTACTCGGAGCAGCAAACTGATTTTGAGTGACAGTCTGCATGAGAAGTCCTGCCATACTCATACTAGAGGCGGTCAGGAGAATGCTAATGGTCCTTGGAAGACGGGACTCTTGAAAGAGAAGCCAGGTCTGCTGGTCGAAAGCAAAGAGCTTTCCCCATGAAAAATCACTGGTCCCAATGCTAATAGAGAGAAAGACTAGGAGTAGAAGTAAGCCAATTAAATAATGAGAAAGTTTCATACCCCGTCCTTTCATGTAGATTTGGTATCGAAAGATACCTGCGGATATTACTGTAACATGATTTCTTTAATCTGTCAATAAATTTTCTGACAATTTAACAAATAAGACAAGGAGAGAGCGCCAAGGCTTTCTCCTTTGTTATCCTATTCCAAAATGTTTTTGCCTTCTTTAACACGCCAATGATAATCCGATAAAATAATATCTTCGAGGGAGTAGCTAGCCTTCCAATCAAGATATTTTTTAGCTTTTGATGCGTCTGCTAGGACGCTGGCTGGGTCCCCAGCACGGCGAGCAACAATTTCGTGTGGTATTTTTTGATTCAGTAGTTCTTCAGCAGTTTTAAAGATTTCTTTGACGGTATAGCCTTTTTCAGTTCCTAAGTTAAAGATTTGAGAAGAACTGTTTTCTTGAAATAGGTAGTTCATTCCTTTAACATGAGCCTGTGCAAGGTCCAAGACATGAATGTAATCTCGAATACATGAACCATCACGTGTATCGTAGTCATCTCCAAATATTTTCAGGCTATCATTTTGTCCCAATGCGGTTTTGTTGATATTGGGAATGATGTGAGTTGGATTTTTCACACGCAGGCCGTTTGAAGCATCCATTTCAGCCCCAGCAACATTAAAGTAACGGAAAATGACATATTTCCAGTCGTAGCGATTAGCCATCCAGTAAATCATTCGTTCGCCCATCAGTTTTGTCTCTGCATAAGGATTGACAGGATCGAGCAGGGTATCTTCAGTTGCTGGCTTGTCAATACAGTTATTACCATAGAGGGATGCAGTAGAAGAGAACATGATTTTTTGAATGCCAACTTCAGATAAGACTTTGAGAACTTGGTTCATACCAGCAACATTGGCAGTGAAGTATTTACTTGGATTTTCAATACTTTCGCTCACAACAATCTCACCCGCACAATGCAGAACAGCGTCAATCTTGTTTTCTTCCAAGTAAGCTTTTAGGGCACTAGCATCATAAACATCCAGTTGTTTAAAGCTAACACGACTATCTACAGCCGAACGATTTCCTGTAGAGAGATTATCTAGAACATGTACCTGATAGCCAGCATTTAAAAGAGCTTTAACGGTATGGGAGCCAATGTAGCCAGCTCCACCTGTAACAAGAATTGTTTTGGTCATGATTTTTTCCTTTTCCTAGTTTTCTACTATTTTAAAGAAATAAGAAGGCGAAGTCAACCGTTTTCTGTAATTTTCGTGAAAATGTAAAAAATATATCATTGAATTATTTTTTTGTTTGGGAATTAATAGTTTGATTGGTCTTGGAATAGTTCTTAGATTTCACCTCACATGCAAGAAAATACAAGCTTTTTCTAAGATACAGTAAGACTAAGATACTAATTTAGAAATCCACCTTCCCGCTATCCTTCTCCTATAAAAAGTGGTAAAATGGATGAAAGAAAGAAGGAACTGAAATGACAACATTATTTTCAAAAATCAAAGAAGTAACAGAACTTGCTGCGGTCTCAGGTCATGAAGCACCTGTCCGTGCTTATCTTCGTGAAAAGTTGACACCGCACGTGGATGAAGTGGTGACAGATGGTTTGGGTGGTATTTTCGGGATTAAACATTCAGAAGCTGCAGATGCACCGCGCGTCTTGGTCGCTTCTCATATGGACGAAGTTGGTTTTATGGTCAGCGAGATTAAGCCAGACGGTACCTTCCGTGTCGTAGAAATCGGTGGCTGGAACCCCATGGTGGTTAGCAGCCAACGTTTCAAACTCTTGACTCGTGATGGTCATGAAATTCCTGTGATTTCAGGATCTGTTCCGCCACATTTGACTCGTGGTAAGGGCGGACCAACCATGCCTGCTATTGCAGATATCGTCTTTGATGGTGGTTTTGCGGATAAGGCTGAGGCAGAAAGCTTTGGCATCCGTCCTGGCGACACCATTGTTCCAGATAGTTCTGCAATCTTGACAGCCAATGAAAAAAATATCATCTCAAAAGCTTGGGACAACCGCTACGGTGTTCTTATGGTTAGCGAGTTGGCGGAAGCTCTGTCAGGTCAAAAACTCGGGAATGAACTCTATCTTGGCTCTAACGTCCAAGAAGAGGTTGGTCTTCGTGGTGCTCATACATCTACAACTAAGTTTGACCCAGAAGTCTTCCTCGCAGTTGACTGTTCACCAGCTGGTGATGTCTACGGTGGTCAAGGTAAGATTGGAGATGGAACCTTGATTCGTTTCTATGATCCAGGTCACTTGCTTCTCCCAGGTATGAAGGATTTCCTTTTGACAACTGCTGAAGAAGCTGGAATCAAGTATCAATACTACTGTGGTAAAGGCGGAACAGACGCTGGCGCAGCTCATCTGAAAAATGGTGGTGTCCCATCTACAACTATCGGTGTCTGCGCTCGTTATATCCACTCTCACCAAACCCTCTATGCTATGGATGACTTCCTAGAAGCTCAAGCTTTCTTACAAGCCTTGGTGAAGAAATTGGATCGTTCAACAGTTGATTTGATTAAAAATTATTAAACCATAAGGGAGGTGGTAGGGATGGTAGAACCAAACCTAGAAAGCCTTGTGAAAGATCTTTACAATCATGCTCGACATGATTTGAGTGAAGATTTAGTTGCTGCTCTCCTAGAGACTGCTAAAAAACTGCCTACTACAAATGAGCAATTGCTGGCAGTTCGTCTCTCAGGCCTGGTCAATCGTGAATTGCTCCTAAATCCCAAACATCCGGCACCTGAGTTGCTCAACTTGGCTCGCTTTATCAAAAGAGAAGAAGCCAAGTACAGGGGAACTGCAGCTTCTGCGCTTATGTACGGGGAGCTCTTTAAAATGCTTTGATTCCATTGTGAATCAAAGCATTTTTCTATATGGTAGAAGAGCAATTCTTGATTAGGAGAAGAAAAAGCCATCCCATTTAGGATAGCTTCTTGGTTCTTAGATTTGTTCAGCGATGACCTTTTCAGCTAGATTCATAGCGTGATCAGACACACGAGTGTAGTGGGAAATGATGTCGATAAAGTTGACCCCAGCTTGTGTTGAACACTCGCCCTTGTTGAGGCGCTTGATGTGGGTCTTTCTGAGAACACGTTCCATATTGTTGATTTCTTTATGGCGGTCAATCAGACTTTGAGCTTTTTCAATATCATTGTTTTCTACACTATCAAGGGCATCCTTGATAAAGCCAGTAGTTTTTTGATAGATATCAGCCAATTCCTGCAAAGCAGCTTCAGAGAACTCAACATTTTTACGTTGAAGGTAGTCAGTTAGATTGATTAGGGCTTCTGCGTGGTCCCCAATCCGTTCCAAATCACGGGATGAATCCAGGATGTTGGTGAGCACTTCGCTTTCTTTCTGGCTAAGGGCTTCACTTGAAAGAGTAATAAGGTAACGAGTCAATTTTTCATCAATGGTATTGATGGCTTCTTCTGTCTTGTGGCCTTTTTCAGCTACCTTTTCATTAAGGTCAATGATGTAGTTGTATGAAAGGTCAAAGGCTTTAGAAGCATAATTTCCCAAGTGAAGGAGTTCTTTTTTGGCATTTCCGAGAGCGATTGATGGAGCTTGTTTAATCAAATGCTCATCAAGATAAAGTGGCTCGTACTTGACAACTTCATCTTCACCAGGGATGAGCTTGGTTACAAAGTAGGCCAAGGCTCCGATGAATGGAAATTGGATAATAGTATTTGTGATATTAAAGGTTCCGTGGGCGAAGGCAATGGTCATTTCTGGAGCCAGATTGAGTGTAGATTCAAACCATTGAATCAAGCCAGTGAAAGGTACAAGGAAGACAATACAGATAACCGTACCAATCACGTTAAAGGCGACATGGGCACCAGCAACACGTTTGGCAGCGATATTAGCTCCAAGAGAAGCAATAATAGCTGTAATGGTCGTTCCGATATTATCACCAAACAAGACTGGTAGGGCACCTTGTAGATCAATCAAACCACTTGCGTAAAGATTCTGTAGGATACCGATAGTTGCGGAAGAAGCTTGAATGAGTAGGGTTAGTCCAGTTCCGACAAAGACACCTAGAATAGGACTCTTGCTTAGTTCAACCATATAGTCTCTAAAGACTTGCAGGTCTTTTAGAGGTTCCATTGCACCGCTCATAAGATTGAGAGCGAAGAAGATACCACCTACACCAAAAATGATACGTCCGATGTTATTGATAGAGCGATTCTTGGTGAAGAAGAGACAAATCGCTCCGATGAAAAGCATTGGTAAGGCATAATCTCCTAGCTTAAAACCGATGATAAAGGATGTAACGGTAGTTCCAATATTGGCACCCATGACAATACCGATAGCTTGACGCAAGGTCAAAAGTCCTGCGCTGACTAGCCCCACTGTAATGACTGTGACACCAGAACTTGACTGAATTAGCGCCGTCATACCGATACCAACTAGCACACCGAAGAACGGATTGCTGGTATATTTGTCAATGTAAAACCGAAGGCGATCTCCAGCAGCTTGTTGCAAACCGTCTCCCATGGTCTTGATACTATATAAGAATAGTCCCAGACCACCTAAAAAGTGAAATAAAATTTCCTGCCAATTAATGGACATTTCTTTTTCCTCCGAAAAATAATAACGGAATTTCTCCTATTCTATTTTAAAGGATAAAAGTAAATCTAACAAGTGTTAAGCTAAGATTTTAGAAAGAAAATTCGTTAGAAAAAGCAAAAATAATATACTCTAGGATGTCACAAAGATTAAATATCGAAAAATCTTGTGAAATCTTTCCTTATATTTCCAAAGTGTGATATAATAGTTTCGAATAAAATAAATAAAGGGGTTTTTGTAACATGGCAAAACTTACTGTTAAAGACGTTGACTTGAAAGGTAAAAAAGTCCTCGTTCGTGTTGACTTCAACGTACCATTGAAAGATGGCGTAATCACTAACGACAACCGTATCACAGCAGCTCTTCCAACTATTAAGTACATCATCGAACAAGGTGGACGTGCAATTCTTTTCTCTCACCTTGGACGTGTGAAAGAAGAAGCTGATAAAGCTGGTAAATCACTTGCTCCTGTAGCAGCAGACTTGGCAGCTAAATTGGGCCAAGACGTTGTTTTCCCAGGTGTCACTCGTGGTGCTGAATTGGAAGCAGCTATCAACGCTCTTGAAGATGGACAAGTTCTCTTGGTTGAAAACACTCGTTACGAAGATGTTGATGGCAAGAAAGAATCTAAAAACGATCCTGAACTTGGTAAATATTGGGCATCACTTGGAGATAGTATCTTCGTAAACGATGCATTCGGTACAGCTCACCGTGCACACGCATCTAACGTTGGTATCTCAGCAAACGTTGAAAAAGCAGTTGCTGGTTTCCTTCTTGAAAACGAAATCGCCTACATCCAAGAAGCAGTTGAAACTCCAGAACGTCCATTCGTGGCTATCCTTGGTGGTTCAAAAGTTTCAGACAAGATTGGTGTTATCGAAAACTTGCTTGAAAAAGCTGACAAAGTCCTTATCGGTGGTGGTATGACTTACACATTCTACAAAGCACAAGGTATCGAAATCGGTAACTCACTTGTAGAAGAAGACAAATTGGATGTTGCGAAAGCTCTTCTTGAAAAAGCAAATGGTAAATTGATCTTGCCAGTTGACTCAAAAGAAGCAAACGCATTTGCTGGTTACACAGAAGTGCGTGACACTGAAGGTGAAGCAGTTTCTGAAGGCTTCCTTGGTCTTGACATCGGTCCAAAATCTATCGCTAAATTTGATGAAGCTTTGACTGGTGCGAAAACAGTTGTATGGAACGGACCTATGGGTGTATTTGAAAACCCAGACTTCCAAGCTGGTACAATTGGTGTGATGGACGCTATCGTGAAACAACCAGGAGTTAAATCAATCATTGGTGGTGGTGACTCAGCTGCTGCAGCGATCAATCTTGGACGTGCAGATAAATTCTCATGGATCTCTACTGGTGGTGGAGCATCAATGGAACTTCTCGAAGGTAAAGTTCTTCCAGGACTTGCAGCCTTGACAGAAAAATAAGATTTTATAAACAATCAAAGAAGAGAGGAATGAAAGTTCCTCTTTTCTTTTGCTTAAAATAAAAACGCTTCCTCTCAACTATTACTCATAAAAATCACCGATTTATGATAAAATGGAAATAGAAAGTTGAGATTATGAGTTATTTTAAAAAATATAAATTCGATAAATCCCAGTTCAAACTTGGTATGCGAACCTTTAAAACAGGTATTGCTGTTTTTCTAGTTCTCTTGATTTTTGGCTTTTTTGGCTGGAAAGGTCTTCAAATCGGTGCTTTGACAGCGGTTTTTAGTCTGAGGGAGAGCTTTGATAAGAGTGTTCATTTTGGGACTTCGCGTATTCTAGGAAATAGTATCGGTGGCCTCTATGCCTTGGTTTTCTTCCTAATAAATAGTTTTTTCCACGAAGCCTTTTGGGTAACCTTAGTTGTTGTTCCAATCTGCACCATGTTAACCATTATGACAAATGTAGCCATGAATAACAAAGCAGGGGTTATTGGTGGTGTAGCAGCCATGTTAATCATTACCCTATCGATTCCGAGCGGCGAAACAATTTTGTACGTGTTTGCGCGTGTATCAGAAACTTTCATGGGAGTTTTTGTCGCAATTCTCGTAAATTACGATATTGATCGTATTCGGCTCTTTTTAGAGAAAAAAGAAAAATAATGTTACATTTTATAACATTATCAATTGACGTTTGTCTTTTTTTAGACTATAATAGACAGAAAGAAGGAAATTGTAAATGAAGGAAAAAGAATTTCGCCGAAATATGGCTGTTTTTCCTATCGGCAGTGTTATGAAGTTGACCGATCTATCGGCGCGTCAGATTCGTTATTATGAAGATCAAGAGTTGATTAAGCCTGATCGAAACGAAGGAAACCGTCGCATGTATTCCTTGAATGACATGGATCGTCTGCTTGAAATCAAAGATTATATCTCTGAAGGTTATAATATCGCTGCCATTAAGAAAAAATATGCTGAACGTGAAGCGAAATCCAAGAAAGCGGTTAGTCAGACTGAAGTACGTCGTGCACTTCACAATGAACTCCTCCAACAGGGTCGCTTTGCTTCAGTACGGTCACCTTTTGGTCGCGGTTAGGCAACCGCAAGTAGTCATACATTAAGGAGAAAACTCATGCCAATCACAGCTGCAGATATTCGTCGTGAAGTCAAGGAAAAAAATGTTACCTTTATTCGTCTCATGTTCTCAGATATTTTGGGAACCATGAAAAACGTCGAAATTCCTGCTACAGATGAACAGTTAGATAAAGTCTTGTCAAATAAGGCTATGTTTGATGGATCTTCTATTGAAGGTTTTGTACGTATCAATGAGTCAGATATGTACTTGTACCCTGACTTGGATACATGGACAGTCTTTCCTTGGGGAGATGAAAATGGAAGTGTTGCAGGTTTGATCTGTGATGTCTATACAACAGAAGGTGAGCCATTTGCAGGTGACCCTCGTGGCAATTTGAAACGTGCTCTTCGTCACATGGAAGAAGTGGGATTCAAATCCTTTAACCTTGGACCAGAGCCAGAATTCTTCCTATTTAAGTTGGATGAAAATGGAGACCCAACACTTGAAGTGAATGACAAGGGTGGCTACTTTGATTTGGCGCCTACTGACCTTGCTGACAATACACGTCGTGAGATTGTCAATGTCTTAACCAAAATGGGATTTGAAGTAGAAGCCAGTCACCACGAAGTTGCTGTTGGACAACACGAGATTGACTTTAAGTACGATGAAGTTCTCCGTGCTTGTGATAAGATTCAAATCTTTAAACTTGTTGTTAAAACCATTGCTCGCAAACATGGGCTTTACGCAACCTTTATGGCGAAACCAAAATTTGGTATTGCCGGATCAGGTATGCACTGTAATATGTCCTTGTTTGATGAAGAAGGAAACAATGCCTTCTTTGATCCAAATGATCCAAAAGGAATGCAGTTGTCAGAAACGGCCTACCATTTCCTTGGTGGTTTGATCAAACATGCTTACAACTATACTGCCATCATGAACCCAACGGTTAACTCATACAAACGTTTGGTTCCAGGTTATGAAGCGCCTGTTTACATTGCTTGGGCTGGTCGTAACCGTTCGCCACTTGTGCGCGTGCCTGCTTCGCGTGGTATGGGAACTCGTCTTGAGTTGCGTTCAGTGGATCCAATGGCAAACCCATACATCGCTATGGCTGTTCTTTTGGAAGTTGGTTTGCATGGTATTGAAAACAAAATCGAAGCACCAGCTCCTATCGAAGAAAATATCTACATCATGACAGCAGAAGAGCGCAAGGAAGCTGGTATTACAGACCTTCCATCAACTCTTCACAACGCTTTGAAAGCTCTGACTGAAGATGAAGTTGTCAGAGCGGCTCTTGGAGAACATATCTATACTAGTTTCCTTGAAGCTAAACGAATCGAATGGGCAAGTTATGCAACCTTCGTTTCACAATGGGAAATTGATAATTATTTAGACCTTTACTAATATAGAAGAAAGATTGCCTGTGGGTGATCTTTTTTCTTGCGTTTTATATCGAGGTGTGATATATTTTATATAACGAAGTGCGATATATCGAACTGGATAGGAGGTGGCTACAAATGGAATTAACGGATAAGATTCGTCGAGTTTATCTTCCCATGACGGAAACGGGTTTTTATATCTTGTTCTGTCTGCAAAAGGAAGGTCATGGTTATAGTATTACGCAAAAGGTCAAGGAGATGACAGATTCGCAAGTTTCGATTAGTCCTGGAACTATGTATGGAACCTTGTCAAAAATGGAAAAGGATGGTTTGATTTTCTTTGTCCGAGAAGAGGAAAAACGGAAAATCTATCAGATTACAGACTTGGGACGAAAAGTCTTAGATATTGAATTGAAGCGTATTGAACGCCTCTACAGAAATAGTCGGGAGGAAGGATGATGGAAAAGAAAATTGTTTATCGAATTTTTACAATTGCGGATTATGAGAGGGAGGCTCTATACTTTAGAGAAATGCATGCTAAGGGCTGGAAACTTAGAAAAGTAAGCTATTCTATCTTATTGTTTGCAGTTAAGTATACCTTTGAAAAGTGTCACCCTGAGCAAGTGTCTTATCAGTTGGATTTTTACCCAATGGAAAAATCAGAGAGAGCCTCCTATTTACAACTGTTTAAAGACTGTGGCTGGGAGCATATTACAGACTTTAATAGTTTTTCCTATTTTAGAAAAGCACATTCTGAAATTGAATCGAATGCAGAATTTGAAATCTATAATGACGCTGCTGGGAAGTTAGCTATGGTTAATCGCATTTTAAGACTGCGATTAGTACCTGTTTTACTTTTGCTAGCCATACATATACCATTCTTACTTAAGTTGCTCAATAAAAGTAATGCGTATGGTCTATGGAGTTTACTTGCGGTCGGGCTAGATATTTTCTTGTCTTTAATCCTTTTGTTAATAGTTGCCTATATTAGCTGGAAGTTATGGCATAAAAAGAAGGAATTATCAGATTTATGATAGGGTAGGTATGCTCAAAATTGGAGGGGAAGTCATGATAAATAAAAAGCAATTTCGGATTTTCACCATTGTTGATTTGGACAAGAAGGAAGAATATTTGCATGAGATGCACTTGAAAGGTTGGAGGTATAGAACGAGTCGTTTTGGTTTTTTCTATTTTGACCAATGTCAACCAGACGATGTTATCTACTGTATCTATGATTCTAGATTTCTTAAAAAATATAAGCATGAACTGCAAGATTTTAGAAATAGAGGTTGGGAATTGATAGGAGCAGGTTCTTGTTGGATTCTTCGTAAATCGGCTTCTGATTTACTTCCAGAGGATCAAGTTTATATGAGTAAGGGTCTCGGATGGGAAGTTATGCGATATAGACTTCGTTCATGTACAGCTACTTTCTTAGGAGGTTTTGTTGTTTGTATGAGTTTGTTTCGAGAAGAACTGTCTCAATCTTTCTTTGTCATTTTTGCTCTATATGCTTTTATGATTTCTTATCTAATCTATGGTTTTTTCAGACTTAAAAGGAAATATCAAGTAGATGAACAGTAAGTTTCTAGGTCTTTAGACTGATTTTTAGCACTCTTGACAAAAGAGTGCTAATTTTTTGAGTTTTTGCCTTGACATTCTCTTTTAAGGGTGTATAATAGAATCATAAGTTAGCACTTGAGTGTATCGAGTGCTAATCGATCAGACAGAGAGGAGTGATGAGATGGTTACAGAGCGTCAGCAGGATATTTTAAATCTGATTATTGACATCTTTACCAAAACGCACGAACCTGTCGGATCCAAAGCCTTGCAAGAGTCTATTAACTCTAGCAGTGCAACTATTCGTAATGATATGGCGGCTTTAGAAAAGCAAGGCTTGCTTGAGAAGGCTCATACTTCAAGTGGTCGGATGCCAAGTGTTGCTGGTTTTCAGTACTATGTGAAACACTCACTGGATTTTGACCGACTGGCTGAAAATGAGGTATATGAGATTGTCAAAGCCTTTGATCAGGAATTCTTCAAGCTAGAGGATATTCTGCAAGAAGCTGCTAATCTACTGACAGACCTGAGTGCCTGTACGGTAGTAGCACTGGATGTTGAGCCAAGCAGGCAACGTTTGACAGCCTTTGATATCGTTGTTTTGGGGCAACATACAGCCTTGGCAGTATTCACCCTAGACGAATCTCGAACGGTTACCAGTCAGTTTCTGATTCCAAGGAACTTTTTGCAGGAGGATTTGCTGAAACTGAAGAGCATCATTCAGGAACGTTTCCTCGGCCACACCGTTCTAGATATTCACTACAAGATTCGGACGGAGATTCCGCAGATTATCCAGCGTTACTTTACAACAACGGATAATGTGATTGACCTCTTTGAACATATCTTTAAGGAAATGTTCAACGAAAACATTGTGGTGGCGGGCAAGGTCAATCTCTTGAATTTTGCCAATCTAGCAGCCTATCAGTTCTTTGACCAACCTCAAAAGGTGGCTCTGGAGATTCGTGAGGGGTTGCGTGAGGATCAGATGCAAAATGTCCGTGTTGCGGACAGTCAAGAGTCCTGTCTAGCAGACCTAGCGGTGATTAGTAGCAAGTTCCTCATTCCTTATCGGGGAGTTGGAATTCTAGCCATTATCGGTCCAGTCAATCTGGATTACCAACAGCTAATCAACCAAGTCAATGTGGTCAACCGTGTTTTGACCATGAAGTTGACAGATTTTTACCGCTACCTCAGCAGTAATCATTACGAAGTACATTAAGATTGAAATCATTAAAGGAGGCGAAAATGGCCCAAGATATAAAAAATGAAGAAGTAGAAGAAATCCAAGAAGAGGAAGTTGTGGAAACGATAGAAGAAACAACTCCTGAGAAGTCTGAATTGGACTTGGCAAATGAACGTGCAGATGAGTACGAAAACAAATACCTTCGCGCTCATGCAGAAATGCAAAATATCCAACGCCGTGCCAATGAAGAACGTCAAAACTTGCAACGTTATCGTAGCCAGGACTTGGCAAAAGCAATCTTACCATCACTCGATAATCTTGAGCGTGCACTCGCAGTTGAAGGATTGACAGACGATGTCAAAAAAGGATTGGAGATGGTGCAAGAAAGCTTGATTCACGCTTTGAAAGAAGAAGGAATCGAAGAAATCGCAGCTGACGGTGAATTTGACCATAACTACCATATGGCCATCCAAACTCTCCCAGCAGACGATGACCACCCAGCAGATACCATCGCCCAAGTCTTCCAGAAAGGCTACAAACTCCATGACCGCATCCTACGCCCAGCAATGGTAGTGGTCTATAACTAGTTTAGAAAACTTGACAAAATTTGTCCGAAACGACACTAAACTATGAAGAAAGATAAAATATGTTTGGCTTTGCAATAGTGAGCGAAGCGAACCAAAGACGATACTCTTCGCCGTGGCGCTATTTGCGCAAACTTTGAGACCTTAGACTCAAAGTTTAGTCAAAGAGATTGACGAAGTTAAGCTCTGACGGCGCCGCCACTTAAGAAGAGTATCAAAAAGAAAAATAGAATATAAAATTTAAGGAGAAAAACACATGTCTAAAATTATCGGTATTGACTTAGGTACAACAAACTCAGCAGTTGCAGTTCTTGAAGGAACTGAAAGCAAAATCATCGCAAACCCAGAAGGAAACCGCACAACTCCATCTGTAGTCTCATTCAAAAACGGAGAAATCATCGTTGGTGATGCTGCAAAACGTCAAGCAGTAACAAATCCAGATACAGTCATCTCTATCAAATCTAAAATGGGAACTTCTGAAAAAGTTTCTGCAAATGGAAAAGAATACACTCCGCAAGAAATCTCAGCTATGATTCTTCAATACTTGAAAGGCTACGCTGAAGATTACCTTGGTGAAAAAGTTACTAAAGCAGTTATCACAGTTCCAGCTTACTTCAACGATGCTCAACGTCAAGCAACTAAAGACGCTGGTAAAATCGCTGGTCTTGAAGTAGAACGTATCGTCAACGAACCAACTGCAGCAGCCCTTGCTTACGGTTTGGACAAGACTGATAAAGAAGAAAAAATCTTGGTATTCGACCTTGGTGGTGGTACATTCGACGTATCTATCCTTGAATTGGGTGACGGTGTCTTCGACGTATTGTCAACTGCAGGGGACAACAAACTTGGTGGTGACGACTTTGACCAAAAAATCATTGACCACTTGGTGGCAGAATTCAAGAAAGAAAACGGTATTGACTTGTCTACTGACAAGATGGCAATGCAACGTTTGAAAGATGCAGCTGAAAAAGCGAAGAAAGACCTTTCTGGTGTGACTTCAACTCAAATCAGCTTGCCATTTATCACTGCTGGTGAAGCTGGACCTCTTCACTTGGAAATGACTTTGACTCGTGCTAAATTTGACGATTTGACTCGTGACCTTGTAGAACGTACAAAAGTTCCAGTTCGTCAAGCACTTTCAGATGCAGGTTTGAGCTTGTCAGAAATCGACGAAGTTATCCTTGTTGGTGGTTCAACTCGTATCCCTGCCGTTGTTGAAGCTGTTAAAGCTGAAACTGGTAAAGAACCAAACAAATCAGTAAACCCTGACGAAGTAGTTGCTATGGGTGCGGCTATCCAAGGTGGTGTCATTACTGGTGATGTCAAAGACGTTGTTCTTCTTGACGTAACACCATTGTCACTTGGTATCGAAACAATGGGTGGTGTCTTCACAAAACTCATCGACCGCAACACAACAATTCCAACATCTAAATCACAAGTCTTCTCAACTGCAGCAGACAACCAACCAGCCGTTGATATCCACGTTCTTCAAGGTGAACGCCCAATGGCAGCAGATAACAAGACTCTTGGACGCTTCCAATTGACAGATATCCCAGCTGCACCTCGTGGAATTCCTCAAATCGAAGTAACATTTGACATCGACAAGAACGGTATCGTGTCTGTTAAGGCCAAAGACCTTGGAACTCAAAAAGAACAAACTATTGTGATCCAATCGAACTCAGGTTTGACTGACGAAGAAATCGACCGTATGATGAAAGATGCAGAAGCTAACGCTGAAGCAGATAAGAAACGTAAAGAAGAAGTAGACCTTCGTAACGAAGTAGACCAAGCGATCTTTGCGACTGAAAAGACAATCAAGGAAACTGAAGGCAAAGGATTCGACGCAGAACGTGACGCTGCCCAAGCTGCCCTTGATGACCTTAAGAAAGCTCAAGAAGACAACAACTTGGACGAAATGAAAGCAAAACTTGAAGCATTGAACGAAAAAGCTCAAGGCCTTGCTGTTAAACTCTACGAACAAGCCGCAGCAGCCCAACAAGCTCAAGCAGGAGCAGAAGGCGCACAAGCAACAGGAAACGCAGGCGATGACGTCGTAGACGGAGAGTTTACGGAGAAATAAAATAGTCCAGTGGACTATTTTATCCCGAGCTTGAAAATCAGGCGAGTATAAGAAGAAATCCAGAGGTTGCAACCCAGCCTCTGTTTTTCGGTAAAATAGAGGATGTTGCGTATGAAAAAAGTACTTTGTGTCATTTATCCTAATTTTTCTCTTTATGAGATAACCACTTTAACAAGTACTTTAGCTCTGTCTTTTGATATCACGATTGATTATGTAGCTTCTGAGAATTCGATGGTGGTCTCTGAGGATGGTTTGCCCTGTCAACCGACGAAAACATTGAATCAAATCCGTATAGAAGATTATTCTTGTGTGATTTTGCCAGGAATGGTAAATATAGGTCCTGCTCTACAAGATGAGAAATTGATCTCGTTTTTGAGAAGTCTTAATGAGCAAGATATCCTAATTGCAGCCATTTCTTCAGCGCCCCTTTTATTGGCGAAAGCAGGCTTGTTGAACGACACGAAATTTACAGGTGGAATTTGGCAAAACTTCTTTGACTATTTTGAATTTCTTCCACGTGAGAATTTCCAACCCAAACTGGTTGTGCAAGATAAAAATATCATTACGGCTATTGGCTTTGCACATCAAGAGTTTGCAAGAAAAGTGATTCTTAGTCTAGGTTTGGTAGAAAATACTGACAACTATTTTAAAGAACAGAACGAATATTCAGAAGAGGATTTGATATTTACTCTATCAGATGAAGAGTTTAATCAAGTGAAGCAGAGTATAGAAAACAGCCTCTAAAGATTTACATGAAAATTATAGAAAGGAACAAAGGTGTTCAGGGAATTGAACACGGGTTTCCAAATTTCTTACTCAATATAACAGAAAGGAATTGAACCCGACCTAAATTCTCGGAAAAAAGATAAATCTGCCTAGGAGCATTGCTCCAGCGTCAGATTTCCTATTTTTCAGTCGAATTTTACGGTCTTGGTATCTTGTATGAACAATACTGAATTTTATGATCGTCTGGGGGTGTCAAAAAACGCTTCGGCAGACGAAATCAAAAAGGCTTATCGTAAGCTTTCGAAAAAATATCACCCAGATATCAACAAGGAGCCTGGTGCTGAGGAAAAGTACAAGGAAGTTCAAGAAGCCTATGAGACTTTGAGTGACGACCAAAAACGGGCTGCATATGATCAATATGGTTCTGCTGGAGCCAACGGTGGTTTTGGTGGAGCTGGTGGTTTTGGCGGTTTCGATGGAGCAGGAGGCTTCGGTGGTTTTGAAGATATCTTCTCAAGTTTCTTCGGCGGAGGCGGTGCTTCACGCAATCCAAATGCTCCTCGTCAGGGGGATGACCTCCAGTATCGTGTGAATTTGACCTTTGAAGAAGCTATTTTTGGAGCTGAAAAAGAGGTTAAGTACAATCGTGAAGCAAGCTGTAGTACATGTAATGGCTCAGGTGCTAAGCCAGGAACAAGTCCAGTCACTTGTGGACGCTGTCATGGCGCTGGTGTTATTAACGTCGATACGCAGACTCCGCTTGGTATGATGCGTCGCCAAGTAACCTGTGATGTCTGTCATGGTCGCGGAAAAGAAATCAAAGATCCATGTACAACTTGTCACGGAACAGGTCATGAAAAACAAGCCCATAGTGTACATGTGAAAATCCCTGCTGGTGTGGAAACCGGTCAACAAATTCGCCTAGCCGGTCAGGGTGAAGCAGGCTTTAACGGTGGACCTTACGGTGATTTGTATGTAGTGGTTTCTGTGGAAGCCAGCGACAAGTTTGAACGTGAAGGAACGACTATCTTCTACAATCTCAACCTCAACTTTGTCCAAGCAGCTCTTGGTGACACAGTTGATATCCCAACTGTTCATGGTGATGTTGAATTGGTTATCCCAGAGGGAACTCAGACTGGTAAGAAATTCCGACTACGTGGCAAGGGAGCTCCGAGCCTTCGTGGTGGTGCAGTTGGTGATCAATATGTTACCGTTAATGTCGTAACACCGACAGGCTTGAACGACCGCCAAAAAGCAGCCTTGAAAGAATTCGCAGCTGCAGGCGATTTGAAAGTCAATCCAAAGAAAAAGGGCTTCTTTGACCATATTAAAGATGCCTTTGAAGGAGAATAAAGCAAAAAGAGCCGTTGGGCTCTTTTTGTCTTATCTTTGAAAATTTAGCGTCGAAAAATCATTTTCCAGTTAGCCTATTATTTATACTTTTGCTTGAGTAAGCCAGCTGCATCCATATCTTGGATGAGTTGCTTGATTTCCGCTTCTTTACCAGGCTTGATGGTAACGGTATCAATGTGTTTGATTGCTGAGTTATCCTGAATATCCACCAAAGTCAAGGCTTTTTCATAGAAAGCAATTCCCTTTTTTAGACTTTCCTGATCCCATAAGGTTAGAATTGTGTAAGAATAATTTGATTTCTTTCCGTTTTCTCGAAAATACTTTTCTCCTTCCTCCTCTAAAAATCGCAATAAACCATGATTGAATAAGTTGTCTTCTACTGAATGGTAGGAAATATCTCCTGTGTTTAGGACATAGACTTCAAGTTGATTTTTGGTGAGTTTTGGACTTTCTTTTAGGACAGGGTGAGTATTGATGACCTCATCTGAGAAAGTAACATAAAAATGTAAACCTCCGCCCTCGAATTCATAGTGTCCATCTGATTCTACTTTTTTAGGAGGGAGATCAAGGGAAACAAAGATTTGTTTGAGGGTGTTATTTCCCTTGTGAATGTCAATCGGTGAGGCTCTGAAAGCAAAAAACAGTACTAGAAATGCTAGGACCGCAAGAAGGCTAAGGCAACCACAAGGGATTAGGATGATCTGTGCCAGAATTTTAAAAAACTGTTTCATTTTCTTTCCTCTTTTTGTTTGGACCTGACAACCTAAAATGGATTTAAGGAAAGTTGATGGCTCTTTTTACTTATCTTCGATTTCCTGTGTTTCTTTGATCACAGCTAGTCTAGTCTGGATATCTTTTTCCAAGACCTTAAACTTGTAAGTCAGGTCTTCTTGATATTCCTTGATGAGTTCTTTTTGCTGGTCGATGATTTGCAGGCTGTTTTGGATAATATCCACATCGTCCTTGATAGTTTGAACGCGGTCAGTAGTGCTCAAGACTTCATCTGTGATGGCTTGGCGATTTTTTGTGACCAGGTAACTTCCGGCTGCAGCTCCTACAAATAGCAGTAGATTGGATAATTTCATAGCAACTCCTTAGGCGTTTTTGATGGTTTCAGCGACTTGAGCAAGTTTGTCAAAGTCAGGTTCGTGGGCGATAAAATCAATCTTGAGGTCATCGTCCGCACTGTAGCGAGGCACGAGGTGAACGTGGGTATGAAAGACGGTTTGCCCAGCGACTTCTTCACAGTTAGCAATGATATTCATACCAGCAGCCTTGGTAGCTTTCATGACTTTTTGAGCTACTTTTGGTACTTGGGCAAAGAGTTGGCTGGCGCTAGTAGCGTCCATTTCCAAGAGATTGCGATAGTGTTCTTTTGGCACGACCAAGGTGTGTCCTGGTGTCAATTGAGAGATATCAAGAAAGGCAAGAACCTGCTCATCTTCATATACTTTTGAAGCAGGAATTTCCCCTGCGATGATTTTACAAAAAATGCAATCTGACATAAAATCTACCTCTACTGTATTGAATTTTGATATAATATAGCTACATTATACCAGATTTGGAGAAAATATGTTAGAAATTAAAAACCTGACAGGTGGCTATGTTCATGTCCCTGTCTTGAAAGATGTGTCCTTTACTGTTGAAAGTGGGCAGTTGGTTGGTTTGATTGGTCTCAATGGTGCTGGGAAATCGACGACTATTAATGAAATTATCGGTCTGTTGACACCTTATAGCGGTTCTATCAATATCAATGGACTTACTCTTCAAGAAGATGCGACTAGCTACCGCAAGCAAATTGGCTACATTCCTGAGACACCTAGCTTGTATGAGGAATTGACCCTCAGAGAGCATATCGAAACGGTTGCTATGGCTTATGGTATTGAGCAGAAAGTGGCTTTTGACCGAGTAGAGTCCTTGTTAAAAATGTTTCGTCTGGACCAGAAATTAGATTGGTTCCCTGTTCATTTTTCAAAAGGGATGAAGCAGAAAGTCATGATTATTTGTGCTTTTGTGGTGGATCCGAGTCTTTTTATCGTGGATGAGCCTTTCCTTGGTCTCGATCCGTTGGCGATTGCGGACTTGATTCAGCTTTTGGAAGTGGAAAAGCAAAAGGGCAAGTCCATTCTCATGAGTACTCACGTATTAGATTCGGCGGAGAAGATGTGTGATGCTTTTGTCATTCTTCACAAAGGGGAAGTGCGTGCTAAGGGAAATCTCCTGCAACTGCGCGAAGCCTTTAACATGCCTGAGGCTAGTTTGAATGATATTTACTTGGCTCTGACCAAAGAGGAGGAGCTATGAAAGACTTGTTTCTAAAGAGAAAGCAGGCTTTTCGTAAGGAGTGTGTCGGTTATCTGCGCTATGTTCTCAATGACCACTTTGTCTTGTTCCTGCTTGTCTTGCTGGGGTTTTTAGCTTACCAGTACAGTCAACTCTTACAAGATTTTCCTGAAAATCATTGGCCTATCCTTTTGTTTGTAGGAATTACGTCTGTTTTACTTTTGCTTTGGGGAGGCATTGCCACCTATATGGAGGCTCCAGACAAGCTCTTTCTCTTGGTCGGAGAAGAGGAAATCAAGCTCCATCTTAAGCGTCAAACTGGCATTTCCCTAGTCTTTTGGCTCTTTGTTCAGACCCTCTTCTTGCTGTTATTTGCGCCTTTATTTTTGGCAATGGGTTATGGTTTGCCACTTTTTCTGGTCTATGTGCTTTTATTGGGGGTAGGAAAATATTTCCTCTTTCGTCAAAAGGCCAGCAAATTTTTCACGGAAACTGGACTGGACTGGGACTATGTCATTTCCCAAGAAAGCAAGCGTAAGCAAGTCTTGCTTCGTTTCTTTGCCCTCTTTACTCAGGTCAAGGGAATTTCAAACAGCGTCAAGCGTCGTGCCTATCTGGACTTTATCTTAAAGGCTGTTCAGAAGGTTCCTGGGAAGATTTGGCAAAATCTCTATCTGCGTTCTTATTTGCGAAATGGAGACCTCTTTGCCCTCAGTCTCCGTCTGCTCTTGCTTTCCATACTGGCACAGGTCTTTATTGAGCAAGCTTGGATTGCGACAGCAGTGGTAGTTCTCTTTAACTACCTCTTGCTCTTCCAGTTGCTGGCCCTCTATCATGCCTTTGACTACCAGTATTTGACCCGACTCTTTCCACTGGACAAGGGGCAAAAGGAAAAAGGCTTGCAGGCAGTGGTCAGAGGATTGACTAGTTTGGTCTTAGTAGTGGAATTAGTTGTCGGGTTGATTACCTTTCAAGAAAAACTGGCCCTTCTAGCCTTGCTGGGAGCTGGTTTGGTTTTACAAGTCTTGTATTTGCCTTATCAGGTCAAACGTCAGATGCAGGACTAACATTGCCTGTATGACACTAAAAAAGAAGTTGAGTTCAGTTTGTCTCAGCTTCTTTTTAGTTACTATAGGATAATGGTTGGTCCGTAGAGACTCAACTTGGTCTTGACCTGGTCAAAGTGGAAGCGGTCATAGGCCCGCCAAGCGGCACGAGTAGGAGCATCTGGATCGAGAGCGCTGAGTCCCATGAGAAGACTGGAAGTCTGGTAAAATTTTTCCAGTTCAATCAAGACTCGATTATTCACTGTTTCAGCCTTGGCTAGAAAGCCAAGAATAGAGTTTAATTGCTCCTGAAAGCGGACATCGTCAGCGCTTGCCTGTTTGCATGCTTGATAGGCTTTGTTTAAATCCGTAATTAAAGTCTGAGCTCTTTTGATGGGGTCTGTATCTGTCATGAGAATTCCTCCTCTAATCTGGGTGCTAGTCTTGTTTCTAGCAACTGTGTTTTGATATTGTCAGTTTATCACTTTTATCTCCTTTTTCACCATCAAATCTTTAATTGCCCTTGAAATTTCCTGAATGGTACTGTTAAGATTTTATGATAAAATAGTGGTAAGATTATCATGCTTATTTGAGGAACAAGATACCCTTCAGGAGCGTTAAAGGCCTGTTTAGGATTTGGTGGACTTGTATCATAGTATTTTTGCTATTCTCTTTTTAGGAAGAAATCGAAACAAGGAGAGTAAGAAGATGAGAATATTTGTTTTAGAAGATGATTTTTCCCAACAGACTAGGATTGAAACGACGATTGAGAAACTCTTGAAGGAGCATCATATCACTCCGAGTTCTTTTGAAGTCTTTGGTAAGCCAGATCAACTGCTGGCAGAGGTGCATGAGAAGGGGGCCCATCAGCTATTCTTTTTGGATATTGAGATTCGAAATGAGGAGATGAAGGGGCTGGAAGTGGCTAGAAAGATTCGGGATCGAGATCCTTATGCTCTGATTGTCTTTGTGACGACTCACTCGGAGTTTATGCCCCTGTCCTTTCGCTACCAAGTGTCTGCTTTGGACTACATTGATAAGGCCTTGTCAGCAGAGGAGTTTGAATCTCGTATCGAGACAGCCCTTCTCTATGCCAATAGTCAAGACAGTAAAAGTCTAGCTGAAGATTGCTTTTACTTTAAATCAAAATTTGCCCAATTCCAGTATCCTTTTAAAGAGGTTTATTACCTTGAAACATCGCCCAGAGCTCATCGTGTTATTCTCTATACCAAGACAGACAGACTGGAATTTACAGCCAGTTTAGAGGAGGTTTTCAAGCAGGAGCCTCGTCTCTTGCAGTGTCACCGCTCTTTTCTCATCAATCCTGCCAATGTGGTGCGTTTGGATAAGAAAGAAAAACTCCTTTTCTTTCCCAATGGTGGAAACTGTATGATCGCGCGTTATAAGGTCAGGGAAGTGTCTGAGGCTATTAATAACTTGCACTAGGTGAGGAGAATTTATGTATATTTTTTGGATGATATTGTATTCACTAGCTATTATTGGGCTAGAAATTATCATGTTCTTTAAGGTAGATGGAATTAGTCTCACTTTCGATAGAATTTTTAAGGCCTTTCTTCTAAAATTTCTTCTAGCAGCAATTGTTACAACTTTTAATTATTTAGTCTTGACTGACTATCTGTCATACTTTATAGAACCCTTGTTCGGCCTCAGCTTGTCTTTCTTATTGTTAAGAGGGCTTTCTAAAAGACTCCTTTTCTTTTATGGTCTCTTTCCAATTGTATTGATGGATATCTTTTACAGAAGTCTCTCCTATTTTGTGTTTCCGTTTTTTGGGAAAGGGATTGTAGATGGAGATGGAAATCTTGTCTTTTTGTTGATTATGATATTCGTTTGCTCCATAGTATTAGTCTTTTTGAAATGGTTGGACTATGATTTCACTAGCTTGAGAAGGGAGAGTATAGATAAAGATTTTCAAAAATCCCTGACTACGATTAACTGGATAATGGGGGCTTACTTTCTAGCCATGGAAACTTTGTCTTTCTTTGAATATGAACAAGTTATCCAATCAAAGACTGTTCGCCATTTTATTCTAGTGTTTTACCTACTCTTTTTTATGGGGATTGTCAAGAAGCTAGATACCTATTTGAAGGACAAACTTCATGAGAGATTGGACCAAGAGAAGGCCTTGCGCTACAGAGATATGGAACGCTATAGTCGGCATATAGAGGAACTTTACAAGGAAGTGCGGAGTTTTCGCCATGACTACACCAACCTCTTGACTAGTTTACGTCTGGGCATTGAAGAGGAGGACATGGAGCAGATAAAAGAGGTCTACGACTCGGTCTTAAAGGATCCTAGTGAAAAATTGCAGGATAATAAATATGACCTTGGTCGATTGGTGAATATTCGGGACCGTGCCCTCAAAAGTCTTCTGGCAGGGAAATTTTTAAAAGCTAGGAATAAGAAGATTATCTTTAATATCGAAGTTCCAGAGGAGATTCAGGTCGAGGGGATGAGCCTGCTTGATTTTCTAACCATTGTGTCTATCCTTTGTGACAATGCTATTGAAGCTAGTGTAGAGGCCAGTCAACCTCATGTTTCAATTGCCTTTTTAAAGAATGGAGCACAGGAGACCTTTATCATAGAAAACTCCATCAAAGAAGAGGGCATCGATATTTCTGAGATCTTCTCCTTTGGAGCCAGTTCTAAAGGGGAGGAGAGGGGAGTTGGTCTCTATACCGTCATGAAAATTGTAGAAAGCCATCCTAATACCAGTCTAAATACCACCTGTCAAAATCAAATCTTTCGTCAGGTTTTAACGATTCACTCGATGTCAGTTGATGATTAGAAGATTTGTGGAAAGAAGTACTGCCTAAAGTCATCAATTAAAATACTATAGTATGCGAGGTATCATAAATGAATAAGAAATCCTATTTTATCATCTGTTCTACGTTGATCATAGCATCGAATCTTCTCATGATTTCCGTGGTGAACAAAGGAGAAGAAACAGGGAGCAACCTGTTTGTGATTGCTATAGCCTGTGTTATGTTACCATCATTTTTGTATGCGGTTGAGAACCGAATGACTTCTTTAATTAGGACAGGGTCAGTAGCTCTACTCTTATTGACAGTATTGTCCTTAGTCCGTCTTGTCAACAGAATAGGGAGTACGCCTGAAATCCTAAACATTATCATTACCCTTCTAGCTTTGGCAAGTGGGACAGCTGCTATCCTTGTTGCGATTATGAGAATATATGAGAACATACGGAAGTGAGGGTGAGTAGTTCTCTATTTTGTATTTTCAAATTGTCAAGTTTCCCCAGGGCAAGTATGTTTTTCATGCTTGCTTTTTTTAATTTTTTACAATTCAAGATGTTTTGATGACCATTTATGATTTGGATGGAAAATTTTAAAAAATAGTAGTATACTAACCTTATTAAGGTTGTAATAGGACGAAAGTAAAAAGAGGTATTCCTCGTGAATGCAAAAACAATGTTACAATTGGCTATTATGGTTGCTTAAAGGTTTGAGCTTGTATGTAGAGGAGCTGTACTTGGAGGTAATTATGGATTTCAAAAGTTTTCTTATTGCTTTTGTTGTTGGTATGTTTGTTTCTTTTATTAGTTCTGTAATTAGGGAAAAATTTTTAAAATCTCCAAAGAAGAATAAAGATAGATCTAATTAGATAAAAAGATTTTTTATCGCTAGTTTAATCTACAGGGGAGTTTCTTTAATATTGTTTCGCCTGTTAAAATGATATGTGATAGCAGGATAAAAAATCTACAAATTAAGTTGGTATCAATATGGTGTAAATGGCAAGTATGTTTTTCATGCTTGCTTTTTTAATTTTTTACAATTCAAGATGTTTTGATGACCATTTATGATTTGAGTGATCCAAGGTCAAAATGAGTGCTATACTAGCAGTGTAAAGGTTCTAGCTCAACTAAGATAAAGCATACATTTAGGAGAAAATCTTATGAAGAAAAAAATACTGATCATTTTCGTTCTGTATCTGATTATGTCTATCCTTCTTTATCCGCTTAGGGAGAGTATTTGGTATCATCTATTTTATACCATAGCCTATATGATTGCGGTTATAATCTATCTTGCTTTAACTAAAAAGAAAGGAGCAAAGAAATGAAAACTTTTCTTGCTAAAAAACGGAACATCTTCCTTGCGAGATTGTTCTTAGGTCAGTTGCCTTTACTTGTCTCTACTTATCTATTTCTATCTCGTCAGTTTTTAAATTTTTCCTTGGTTTTCCAATTTCTTTTAGTGGTTCTTAACTTGGCTTCTATTTTGGTTACTGTTTACCTCACTAGGGAGATGAGGATAAGAGAGTTTGAAGATGATGATTTGGTTAGTCCTAGAACCAATCAACTCATGTTCATCGGCTTGACAGGTTTTATGTCTATTATTTGTTTGTATAGAGGTGTCACAGCAGGAGAATTCTATCAACAATTAATAGCCTATATTGGCGCTATTCTCTGCTTGCTTATCATGCTTCTGCTCATTTGGGGCTTGAAGTATTATAAAAAGTAGGGGAAGAGATTTCTTCTTAATATTGGACTAGTCTAGAGTCTGACAAGGGGAGGTCATCATGTATAAACGCTTATTTTTCCTATATTCCAAAACCTTAGACTGGTTGACACCCTATATTCTAGTCTTGGCTTCTGACACCATTGCCTTTAACGTTTTTGTGCTAACCTTTGTATCTGCGGTGGTCTTTAATTCCCTAAATTCCATGCTAGCTTTAATGGCTATATTCTTAGGGGGTGGTTATGTGGTCGGATTTTGGTTACTCAAATGGTTTGTTTTGGAAAGGTTAGAGCTTAAGGATGACGTGTAGGGAAGTCTGTTTGGTGAGGAGGATAGTTTTATGGCCATTTTTAATAAGTGTCATGCCTTTTGTTTTGGATTTTTAGTACTAATAATTGTAATCACAGTTCCTTATACGATTAACCATGGGGATTTTTTTCAAAATGAGCCTGCACTTATTATTGTAAGTCTTCTTGTAACCTTGGTGAGTGTTGCTTATGCTAGACAGTTTGAAATGATTTCTTTTGGGATGTTAAGCAAGAAACAACTTTTGCTTTTCATTGAAATCTTTCTTCTAAGTCTGCTTGAGACGCTAGTTTATATTCATTTCTTCGCTGTTTCTTCTGGCGCAGGAGTTCAACACTTGGCGGAAGTCAGCAGAGGAATTTCTCTGTCTTTGATTTTGACTTCCTCAGTTTTTGGTCCCATCCAGGAGGAACTCATTTTCAGAGGACTTCTTCAAGGTGCCGTTTTTGACAATTCTTGGTTAGGGCTTGTGCTAACTTCCTCTCTCTTTTCTTTCATGCATGGACCTTCTAATGTCCCTTCGTTTATTTTTTATCTACTTGGGGGCTTGTTACTGGGCTTTGCTTATAAAAAGAGCCAAAACCTATGGGTTTCTACTCTAGTTCACATGTTTTACAATGCTTGGCCACTCTTATATTATTTATAAAAATCATGAAAAGGTAAGCAGAAGACGGTGCTTGCCTTTTTCTTTCTATAATGATACCCAAGCCAATCCAGAGGCTTTTCTTTGAGAATCGGGTGTGGAGCGGTTGACGAATAGGCCAAAAACTAGTAGAATAGTAAGGAAACTTTATACGGAGGAAAGAAATGGATTTGGGTGATAATGAGCTAACACTGACTCCCATACCTGGGAAAAGTGGCAAAGCTTATATGGGTAGCTATCCTGATGGGAAGCGTATCTTTGTAAAAATGAACACCTCTCCAATCCTACCTGGTCTAGCTAGAGAACAAATTGCTCCACAATTATTATGGAGTCGCCGTTTGGCAGATGGACGTGATATGTGTGCTCAAGAATGGTTGACAGGCAAAATATTGACCCCCTATGATATGAATCGTAAACAAATCGTCAATATTTTGACCCGCCTTCATTGCTCACGCCCGTTGATGACACAGTTGAGTCGTTTGGGATATGCCATGGAAACACCTGTAGATTTACTACAGTCTTGGCAGGAAACGGCTCCAGATGCTTTGCGTAAAAATCATTTTATCAGTGAAGTGATGGCTGATTTACGTCAGACTATTCCAGGATTTAGAGAGGACCATGCGACCATTGTCCATGGAGATGTACGACATAGTAATTGGATTGAGACAGATAGCGGCTTGATTTATTTGGTAGATTGGGATTCGGTTCGTTTGACCGACCGCATGTTTGATGTGGCCCATATGCTCTGCCATTATATTCCAGAACATCAGTGGAAGGAATGGTTGACCTACTACGGTTACAAGTACAATCAGACGGTATTAACTAAATTGTATTGGTACGGTCAATTGTCTTATTTGAGCCAGATTTCCAAGTATTATATGAACCAAGATTTAGAAAATGTCAATCGGGAGATTCATGGCTTGCGTCACTTCCGAGACAAGTATGGAAAGAGAAGATGAGAGTTAGAAATCGTAAAGGGGCGACAGAATTACTAGAGGCAAATCCCCAGTATGTGGTCCTTAATCCCTTAGAAGCAAAGGGAAAATGGCGGGACTTGTTTGGCAATGATAATCCCATTCATGTGGAAGTTGGAAGTGGAAAGGGTGCCTTTGTTTCAGGTATGGCCAAGCAAAACCCTGACATCAACTATATCGGGATTGATATTCAAAAGTCTGTTTTGAGCTACGCTTTGGACAAGGTGCTTGAAGTTGGAGTACCGAATATCAAGCTTTTATGGGTAGATGGTTCTGACTTGACTGACTACTTTGAAGACGGTGAGATTGATCGCTTGTATCTGAACTTTTCAGATCCTTGGCCTAAAAAACGCCATGAAAAGCGTCGTTTGACCTACAAGACCTTCTTGGATACCTTCAAACGTATCTTGCCTGAAAATGGAGAAATTCATTTCAAAACGGATAACCGTGGCTTGTTTGAGTACAGTTTAGTGAGCTTTTCTCAGTATGGCATGAAGCTCAATGGTGTCTGGCTTGATTTACATGCCAGTGATTTTGAAGGCAATGTCATGACTGAATATGAGCAAAAATTCTCCAACAAGGGGCAAGTTATCTACCGAGTTGAGGCAGAATTTTAAGAAATATCCTGAAATCAGGCTGTATAAGTGCTTTTGCTTTACATAAGTTGGCAAACGTGCTATACTAAGAGTAAGAATATGAAAAGTGAGGCGGGGAAATATCTTCGCCTCTTGCTTATGAGGAGGTGGACGCAATCGCAACAATCGTAGAATTAGTCAGAGAAGTTGTAGAACCTGTCATAGAAGCGCCTTTCGAACTCGTGGATATCGAGTATGGAAAGATTGGCAGTGACATGATTCTCAGTATTTTTGTAGATAAACCTGAAGGAATTACCTTGAACGACACGGCAGACTTGACAGAAATTATAAGTCCTGTCCTAGACACCATCAAGCCAGATCCCTTCCCAGAACAATATTTCCTAGAAATCACCAGTCCAGGCTTGGAACGTCCTTTAAAAACCAAGGATGCCGTTGCTGGAGCGGTTGGGAAATACATCCATGTCGGGCTCTACCAAGCCATCGATAAGCAAAAGGTCTTTGAAGGAACCTTGTTAGCCTTTGAAGAGGACGAGTTGACCATGGAATATATGGACAAGACGCGTAAGAAAACCGTCCAAATTCCATACAGTTTAGTATCAAAAGCACGTTTAGCAGTTAAATTATAGAAAAAGAAAGGATAGCTTTTGAGGATTCAAAAGTGAAGAAAACATGAGTAAAGAAATGCTAGAGGCCTTCCGCATTTTGGAAGAAGACAAGGGAATCAAAAAAGAAGACATCATCGACGCAGTAGTAGAGTCGCTTCGTTCCGCTTATCGCAGACGCTATGGTCAATCAGACAGCGTAGCTATTGATTTCAACGAAAAAACAGGTGACTTTACCGTTTATACTGTCCGTGAAGTTGTTGATGAAGTATTTGATAGCCGTTTGGAAATCAGCTTGAAAGATGCTCTTGCCATTAATTCAGCCTATGAGCTTGGAGACAAAATCAAGTTTGAAGAAGCACCTGCTGAGTTTGGTCGTGTAGCAGCCCAATCTGCCAAACAAACCATCATGGAAAAAATGCGCAAGCAAACACGTGCCATCACTTACAATACTTACAAAGAGCATGAACAAGAAATCATGTCTGGTACAGTAGAACGCTTTGACAACCGCTTTATCTATGTCAACCTAGGCAGCATCGAAGCCCAATTGTCAAAACAAGACCAAATTCCTGGAGAAGTCTTTGCTTCTCATGATCGTATCGAAGTATATGTTTACAAGGTTGAAGACAACCCTCGTGGTGTCAACGTCTTTGTTAGCCGTAGCCATCCCGAAATGATCAAACGTTTGATGGAGCAAGAAATTCCAGAAGTTTATGATGGAACTGTTGAAATCATGAGCGTGGCCCGTGAAGCTGGTGACCGTACTAAGGTTGCAGTTCGTAGCCATAATCCAAACGTGGACGCTATCGGTACAATCGTTGGACGCGGTGGAGCGAATATCAAGAAGATTACTAGTAAGTTCCACCCAGCTCGCTACGATGCTAAGAGCGACCGTATGGTCCCAATCGAAGAAAACATCGATGTTATCGAATGGGTAGCTGATCCAGCTGAATTTATCTACAATGCCATCGCTCCTGCTGAGGTTGATCAAGTTATCTTTGATGAAAACGACAGCAAACGTGCCTTGGTGGTTGTTCCTGATAACAAGCTTTCTCTTGCCATCGGTCGTCGTGGGCAAAACGTTCGCTTGGCAGCTCACTTGACTGGTTACCGTATCGATATCAAGTCTGCTAGCGAATTTGAAGCCATGGAAGAAGCTGGTTCGGTAGATTTGGAAGCAGAAAACGATACTGTAGAAGAATAAAAGCTGCTAGAGGAGGGAAAGATGAAAACGAGAAAAATCCCTTTGCGCAAGTCTGTTGTGTCCAACGAAGTGATTGATAAGCGTGATTTGCTCCGTATTGTTAAGAACAAGGAAGGACAAGTCTTTATCGATCCGACAGGCAAGGCCAATGGCCGTGGCGCTTATATCAAGCTAGACAATGCAGAAGCCTTAGAGGCTAAAAAGAAGAAGGTCTTTAACCGTAGCTTTGACATGGAAGTGGAAGAAAGCTTTTATGACGAGTTGATCGCTTATGTGGATCACAAAGTAAAAAGAAGAGAGTTAGGACTTGAATAAGCAAAAGATAAGCAATCTCTTGGGACTTGCTCAGAGAGCAGGGCGGATTATATCGGGTGAAGAATTGGTGGTCAAGGCCATTCAAGATGGCAAGGCCAAGTTGGTCTTTCTAGCCCATGATGCTGGACCCAATCTGACCAAGAAGATTCAAGATAAAAGTCATTATTATCAAGTAGAAATTGTAACCGTGTTTTCAACACTGGAATTAAGCATAGCAGTCGGGAAATCGAGAAAGGTTTTGGCTGTAACAGATGCTGGATTTACAAAGAAAATGAGGTCTCTTATGGAATAGAAGAGGAGGACATGATTTGTCTAAGAAAAGATTGTACGAAATCGCAAAAGAACTTGGAAAAGAAAGTAAAGAAGTTGTAGCGCGTGCAAAAGAGTTGGGCTTGGATGTGAAAAGCCACTCATCAAGTGTGGAAGAAGCTGTCGCTGCAAAAATCGCTGCCAGCTTTAAGCCTGCAGCTGCTCCAAAAGTAGAAGCAAAACCTGCAGCACCAAAAGCAAGTGCAGAAAAGAAAGCCGAAAAATCTGAACCAGCTAAACCAGCTGTAGCTAAGGAAGAGGCAAAACCGGCTGAGCCAGTCGCTCCGAAGGCAGAAAAAGTAGCAGCTAAACCGCAAAGCCGTAATTTTAAGGCTGAGCGTGAAGCCCGTGCCAAAGAGCAGGCAGAACGACGCAAGCAAAACAAGGGCAATAACCGTGACCAACAACAAAACGGAAACCGTCAGAAAAACGACGGTCGCAATGGTGGAAAACAAGGTCAAGGCAACCGCGACAATCGTCGCTTTAACGACCAAGCTAAGAAACAGCAAGGTCAGCAAAATCGTGGAAATGAGCGTCGTCAACAAGAGGACAAACGTCCACATCAAGCGGCTCCACGTGTTGACTTTAAAGCCCGTGCAGCAGCCCTAAAAGCAGAGCAAAATGCAGAGTACGCACGTTCAAGTGAGGAACGTTTCAAGCAGACTCAGGCTGCCAAAGAAGCCTTGGCCCAAGCTAACAAACGCAAGGAGCCAGAGGAAATCTTTGAAGAAGTGGCTAAGTTAGCTGAACAAGCGCAACAAGTTCAAGCAGTGGTTGAACCAGCTCCTGTAGCTAAAGAAGCGCCAGTGGATACACGTCGTAAAAAACAAGCTCGACCAGACAAAGAACGTGATGATTATGATCACGAAGAAGATGGTCCTAGAAAACAACAAAAGAATCGAAGTAGTCAAAATCAAGTGAGAAATCAAAAGAATAGTAACTGGAATAACAACAAAAAGAACAAAAAAGGCAATAACAAGAACAACCGCAATCAGACTCCAAAACCTGTTACGGAGCGTAAATTCCATGAATTGCCAACAGAATTTGAATATACAGATGGTATGACTGTTGCGGAAATCGCAAAACGTATCAAACGTGAACCAGCTGAAATCGTTAAGAAACTCTTTATGATGGGTGTCATGGCCACACAAAACCAATCCTTGGATGGGGAAACAATTGAACTCCTCATGGTGGATTATGGTATTGAAGCCAAACAAAAAGTTGAAGTGGATAATGCCGACATCGAACGTTTCTTTGTCGAAGATGGTTATCTCAATGAAGATGAATTAGTTGAGCGTCCACCAGTTGTAACTATCATGGGACACGTTGACCACGGTAAAACAACACTCCTAGATACCCTTCGTAACTCTCGTGTTGCGACAGGTGAAGCAGGTGGTATCACTCAGCATATTGGTGCCTACCAAATCGTGGAAAATGGCAAGAAGATTACCTTCCTTGATACACCAGGACACGCGGCCTTTACATCTATGCGTGCACGTGGTGCTTCTGTTACCGATATTACTATCTTGGTCGTAGCAGCAGATGACGGGGTTATGCCTCAGACTATCGAAGCCATTAACCACTCAAAAGCGGCCAACGTTCCAATCATCGTAGCCATTAACAAGATTGATAAACCAGGTGCCAACCCAGAACGCGTTATTGGTGAATTGGCAGAGCATGGAGTTATGTCAACTGCTTGGGGTGGAGATTCTGAATTTGTTGAAATTTCGGCTAAATTCAACCAAAACATCGAAGAATTGTTGGAAACAGTCCTTCTTGTGGCTGAAATCCAAGAACTTAAGGCAGACCCAACAGTTCGTGCGATTGGTACAGTTATCGAAGCTCGCTTGGATAAAGGAAAAGGTGCGGTAGCAACCCTTCTTGTTCAACAAGGTACCTTGAATGTTCAAGACCCAATCGTTGTCGGAAATACCTTCGGTCGTGTCCGTGCTATGACCAACGACCTTGGTCGTCGTGTTAAGGTAGCAGGTCCATCAACACCAGTTTCAATCACAGGTTTGAACGAAGCGCCAATGGCAGGTGACCACTTTGCTGTCTACGAAGATGAAAAATCTGCGCGTGCAGCTGGTGAAGAGCGTGCCAAACGTGCCCTCATGAAACAACGTCAAGCTACCCAACGTGTCAGCCTTGAAAACCTCTTTGATACCCTTAAAGCTGGTGAACTCAAGTCTGTTAACGTTATCATCAAGGCCGATGTACAAGGTTCTGTTGAAGCCCTTTCTGCCTCACTTCAAAAGATTGACGTGGAAGGTGTCAAAGTGACCATCGTCCACTCAGCGGTCGGTGCCATCAACGAATCAGACGTGACCCTTGCCGAAGCTTCAAATGCCTTTATCGTTGGTTTCAACGTACGTCCTACACCACAAGCTCGTCAACAAGCAGAAGCTGACGATGTGGAAATCCGTCTCCACAGCATTATCTACAAGGTTATCGAAGAGATGGAAGAAGCTATGAAAGGGATGCTTGATCCAGAATTCGAAGAAAAAGTTATCGGTGAAGCAGTTATTCGTGAAACCTTCAAGGTGTCTAAAGTGGGAACTATCGGTGGATTCATGGTTATCAACGGTAAGGTTACCCGTGACTCTAAAGTTCGTGTTATCCGTGACGGTGTCGTTATCTATGACGGCGAACTCGCAAGCTTGAAACACTACAAAGACGACGTCAAAGAAGTTACAAACGGCCGTGAAGGTGGATTGATGATTGACGGCTACAATGATATCAAGATGGATGATGTGATTGAGGCCTATGTCATGGAAGAAATCAAACGATAATAGAGAAACGATAGCCGATTTGACTCGTCGTCAACAGCGCCTTGATGAACCTCAGTTCTATCTAAGGCTTGTTTCCTAGATTCAAATGGCTCTAGTTCCTCTATCTAATAGAAATAGCTAGGTCTGCTGGCCTAGCTTTTGGTTCAAAGTAGAGAAAGGAATATCATGGCAAATCATTTCCGTACGGATCGTGTGGGCATGGAAATCAAGCGTGAAGTCAATGAGATTTTGCAAAAGAAAGTCCGTGATCCGCGTGTCCAAGGTGTGACCATCACAGATGTTCAGATGCTAGGTGACTTGTCTGTTGCCAAAGTTTACTACACCATTTTGAGTAACCTTGCTTCGGATAACCAAAAAGCTCAAATCGGGCTTGAAAAAGCAACTGGTACCATCAAACGTGAACTTGGTCGCAATTTGAAATTGTACAAAATCCCAGATTTGACCTTCGTCAAAGACGAGTCCATCGAGTATGGAAACAAGATTGACGAAATGCTACGCAATCTGGATAAGAACTAAGAAGAGGGGTAACCCTCTTTTTTGGTGGGTGAAAATAGGTGGAATTTGAAATGGAAAAATATTCTTTTAAAAAAGGGATTCTGTATTTTTAAATGTTAGCTAATCAGAAAATACTTTTTTTTTTAGCAAATATGATATGATGATTTCATAAATAAAAGGAGATTCTATCAATGAATAATGTAAAAAAAGTTTGTCGTTTAGCTTTGCTATGTCTTTCCGTCTCTACTCTAGTTGCTTGTAGTTCTCTTTCTGAAAAAACAAGCAGCTCTTCTAGTGAGAATCAAACAGAAGCTTCATCTAGTAGTTCTGAGAAGAAAGGGTTGTTTGCTAAAGCAAAAGAAAAACTCAGTTCAAGCGATTTTAACCCACAAGATGTTAGCGATACGACAATTGAGTCTATAAAAACCTATGAAGATTACTTGATTATGAATGAGAAAATAATCGATAATTACTATACAGAAGCAGATGAAGCCTTTAAAGGGACTGTTTTAGAAGATAGCGCTGCTATCCAAGAACTAAAAGATAGCACTAAAAAAGAAATGGAAGATTTAAAAAAACAATATGGTCCATTAAAGAAAGCACCGATTCAAGGGAAAGAAGAAGTGATTAAGACTCTAAAAGATTATCGTGATAATCTACATGAACAAGTGGAGCAGTGGAAAGCTAGTCTTTAATAGGAAGAGTGGAGTTCAATATGGATTATCAATTATTGCCACATGAATATATGGTTATGAATAGTGACCATGTGAGTTTTGGGAAAAATGGTTTGTCTACAGATGAATTAATTTTAACGAATCTACACTTAATATATATCAAAAAAGGTTTGTGGGGAGGAAAAAAAGATCAAGTTACCATACCCATTAACCAGATTAAAATTTTTGAAGGGAAACCTCAAGTTTCAGTAACCAAAACCAATGGTGTGAAACGGCTGGAAATTTATTATAATAGCGGACAAGCTATCTTTGCATTTAATAATACTAAGGATACTGACAAGTGGGCTAGAAACATTATTAAATTGATTTCAGGTGATACAAGCAATTTTGAAACCTTGGGAGATAGTAGCTTGTTTGGAGCAGATGTTTTGGCAGAAACATTTAAGGATACATTTGACACTTTTAAAGCAGGGCTTGGGATTAAGGATGCAGAGCCAGAAAAGATTTCAACCAAGTGTAGCTTTTGTGGAGCACCTTTGTCAGGTCAAGTGAAGCAAACAGTGAGATGTGCCTATTGTGATATGGAGCAAAGTTTATAAGGGGGCAATTAAATGGGGTTGATAAAAGCCATCACAGATTCTATTGGTGGGACATTTGCAGATCAGTGGAAAGAAATTATCACAGTTCAAGCTTTTGATGAACATACAGCTGTAAGTCCCGGTATTTTTCAAGAAAGTAATAATGGTAGGGGTGTCAATACGAAGGGATCTGTAGGTGTTATTTCCAACGGATCCAAGATTTTTATTCCAGAAAATACTGCTGCCTTTATCTTTAGTCAGTCTGGTATCGAGGAAATTATTACAGAACCAGGTGGATATGAATACCAAAATGGTGAGAGCAGTGTTTTTAACGGTGATGGATTGAAAAAGTCACTGTTTGACAATGTTGTTAATCGTGTTGGATTCGGTGGTCAAAGTGATCAGCAAAAACAGATTTGTTTTGTTAATTTGAGAGAAATTCGTGATATTAAATTTGGGACTCGTGGCCCAGTCATGTATAACGATTTGTTTTATGGGACAGATTTAGAAGTACGTGCTTTTGGAACATTTTCTATCCAAATTACAGATGCTAAGCAATTTATCAGAAACTTTCTTCCTGCCAATGTGACTTATTATACCTTTGATAGCGCTCAAGCTAGATCACAAATAGTGACAGAGTTTCTCCAATCTTTTATTGTTGCACTTAATTCTTTGTCAACAACTTATCGTATTTCACAATTACCCTCACAAGCTGGAGTTCTTGCGGAACAAGTATCAAATGATGGACAGTATGCAGGGACTTGGAAAGAACGTTTTGGATTTGAGATTGTAAAAGTTGCCATTGCTAATATTGAGTTCTCACCAGAATCTAAGGAATTGGTTAAACAATTTTCATCAAATAAGATGAATTTAAAAGCTTATGATGATGTATCGCAGAAAGCTTCTAATATTGCAGCACAACAAAAAATTGCATCAGGAGTGGAGCAACATGGTCTAGGTGATAGTGCTGGAATGATATTTGGAATGAATATGGCTCAAAGTTTAGATGAAAAAGCCATGAAACCAAGTCTATCATTAGATGAGCAAATCGAAGCACTTACAAAACTAAAATCTCTTTTAGATGCAGGTATATTATCTCAGGAAGAATTTGATCGAAAGAAAAAAGAAATTATGGATTTATAAGATAAAGCTCGAAAGTTCATAGTTAGTGTGTATTCAAGGAACATTTTAGGTGAAACAATAATAGACTATCGTTCACAGATAGAATATCATGTTGTAAAGGTAGGAGTTGAATATTTTAGCTGTCTCTACAAAGACTATTAAAAATCTTTAACAAATAAGTTGCTAAGGATTTTTTGAAAATTTTTGAGGGGAATTTGAAACATACTTTAAAAGAGTATGCTATCATAGAATATAACTTACAGAAGTAAAAGGAGTTTGTATATGGCTGAACAAGAGTTAGCTATGCAAGTATTACAACAAGTGGTAAAACTACCAGTTGTTAAGGTTGATCGTTCGAAATTTTTAGTGGATAAGTTTTCCAAAGAATTGGATCCACAGGACATTCCTACCTTATTAGAACAAGGCCCAACGTCTCTCTTATCTCAAGAAACCTTAGATAGAGTGGCTAATGCCTGCATTAGGGATAATGTTTTATTGGCGAGTGGAACCTCTGTTTTGGCAGGATTACCTGGAGGGATTGCTATGGCAATTACCATTCCAGCTGATGTGGCTCAATTTTATGGTTTCTCCCTGAAATTGGCTCAAGAATTAGGTTATATTTATGGTTATGAGGATCTTTGGGCTTCACGCGAGGAGTTGAGTGAAGATGCTCAAAATACCCTCTTGCTTTATCTAGGCGTCATGTTGGGGGTGAATGGAACCGCTGCTTTGCTACGTGCAGGTGGTATAACAATTGCCAAACAGGTAATGAAAACAGTACCTAATAAAGCTTTAACAAAGACGCTTTGGTATCCTATTTTGAAAAAAGTCTTAAAAATATTTGGTGTGAATCTGACCAAGGGAGGGTTGGCCAAAGGAATGGGGAAATTCATTCCTATCTTGGGTGGTATCATTTCAGGTGGTTTAACCTTTGCAACTATGAAACCGATGGGGGAAAGCTTGCAGAAAGAATTATCCAAGCTAGTCAACTATAGTGAAGTTCAATATCAAGAAGATGTTGAAACAATCCGAAAAGAGGCTGAAATCTTCGAAGGAGAGTAATATGGGACTCATAAAAATTCTAGCTAAAACTTACGGGAATTACTTTTTGACCATGCAAGGTGTAAAAGTAATGAAAACGATAAAGAAAGATGACCACGCCGTTGTCGGTCTGGGAAAACTTTTTATTGCAGACAAGCTAATGGATACGGCTCGGTGGCTCATCAAGCCAGAGGAGAGAGAATGAAATTTTTTGGGGGACTTCTTGCTATTCTTTTTATCAAACCAATTTTTGGGATTGTGAAATTCTTTTGGATGATCATCTCTTTTGCAGTCCAATTGCTGTTTTACAAGCTATTATTTAAAATATTGGACTGGCTCTTTAAACTTATTTAGATGGTAATCCAAATCGCAGATAACTAGCAGGAACTCCACTGCTAGTTTTTTAATCTCTCTCCTTATGGTATAATATAAGCAGTAAAATCATTTTATACTCTTCGAAAATCTCTTCAAACCACGTCAGCTTCACCTTGCCGTAGGTATGGTTACTGACTTCGTCAGTTCTATCCACAACCTCAAAACACTGTTTTGAGCAACCTGCGACTAGCTTCCTAGTTTGCTCTTTGATTTTCATTGAGTATTAGAACATACAATGGAGGTCGTCATGGACAATATCATCGATGTGTCAATTCCCGTTGCAGAAGTGGTGGACAAGCATCCAGAAGTCTTGGAAATCCTAGTGGAGCTGGGTTTTAAACCCCTTGCCAATCCCTTAATGCGCAACACAGTTGGTCGTAAGGTATCGCTCAAACAGGGTTCTAAGCTGGAAGGAACTCCTATGGACAAGATTGTCCGCACGCTGGAAGCAAACGGCTACGAAGTGATTGGGTTAGACTAATGGCAGATGAACGGATTCATGTCCTGCGGGATATTTTGTTAGAATTGCACAATGGTGCCTCTCCTGAGTCGGTTCAGGAGCGTTTTGATGCGACCTTTGCGGGTGTCTCAGCCATCGAGATTTCCCTCATGGAGCACGAGCTGATGAACTCGGACTCGGGCGTCACTTTTGAAGATGTCATGGAACTCTGTGATGTCCATGCTAATCTTTTTAAAAATGCTGTTAAGGGTGTTGAAGTAGAGGATACCGAGCATCCTGGCCACCCAGTTCGGGTCTTTAAGGAAGAAAACCTGGCCCTCCGTGCAGCTTTGATTCGCATTCGGAGACTGTTAGATACCTATGAGTCTATGGAAGATGAAGAAATGCTTACGGAGATGTGCAAGGGTTTGGTGCGTCAGATGGGACTTGTAGGTCAATTTGATATTCATTACCAACGTAAAGAAGAACTTTTCTTTCCTATCATGGAGCGCTATGGACACGATTCCCCTCCTAAGGTCATGTGGGGAGTGGATGACCAGATTAGGGAACTCTTTCAAACAGCTTTAGCGACGGCCAAGTCACTACCTGAAGTGCCGATTTCCACTGTAAAAGAAGATTTTGAAGCCTTTGCGACAGAGTTTGAAAGTATGATTTTCAAGGAAGAGTCCATCCTTCTCATGATTCTCCTTGAGTCCTTTACTCAGGATGACTGGCTTCAGATTGCGGAGGAGAGCGATGCTTACGGCTATGCCATCATCCGTCCGTCAGAAAAATGGGTGCCAGAAAGACAGAGCTTTGTTGAGGAAGATAGTGCAGGGGAGCCTGTACAGCTAGATACGGCAGAAGGTCAAGTTCAGCAAGTTATCGATACGCCAGAAGGGCAGTTTACCATTACCTTTACGCCTAAGGAAAAGGAAGCAGTGCTGGACCGTCATAGTCAACAGGCTTTTGGAAATGGCTATCTATCGGTCGAGCAGGCCAATCTCATCCTCAATCACCTCCCTATGGAGATTACCTTTGTCAATAAAGACGATATTTTCCAGTATTACAATGACAATGCGCCAGCTGATGAGATGATTTTCAAACGGACGCCGTCCCAAGTTGGGCGTAATGTTGAACTTTGCCATCCGCCTAAGTACTTGGACAAGGTCAAGACTATCATGAAGGGGCTTCGTGAAGGTACTAAGGATAAGTATGAAATGTGGTTCAAGTCTGAGTCGAGAGACAAGTTTGTCCACATCACTTACGCAGCAGTGCACGATGAAGAGGGAGAATTCCAAGGTGTGTTGGAGTATGTTCAGGATATTCAGCCCTACCGTGAGATTGATACGGACTATTTCCGTGGATTAGAATAAGGAGAAAAAATGAGTTACGAACAAGAATTTATGAAGGAATTTGAAGCTTGGGTCAATACCCAAATCATGATCAACGACATGGCACACAAGGAAAGCCAAAAAGTCTACGAAGAAGACCAAGACGAGCGTGCCAAAGATGCCATGATTCGCTACGAAAGTCGCTTGGATGCTTATCAGTTCTTGCTTGGTAAGTTTGAAAACTTCAAAGCAGGCAAGGGATTCCATGATTTGCCAGAAGGCTTGTTTGGTGAGCGAAATTATTAAACGAGAAAGATTCTTGATTTTTTACTAAAATCTTGATAGAATATTTATATTAAATCCTTGTCAGAGCAGGGGTTTTTTATTGAAAGGATTTTATCATGTCAAAGAAACTCAATCGTAAAAAACAATTACGAAATAGCCTCCGTCGTGCAGGTGCTTTTTCAAGTACTGTGACTAAGGTTGTAGAAGAGACAAAGAAAGTCGTAAAACGTGCTGAGCAGTCAGCAAGCCAAGCTGGTAAGGCTGTTTCTAAAAAAGTTGAACAAGCAGTGGAAGCTACCAAAGAGCAAGCTCAAAAAGTAGCCAATTCTGTAGAAGATTTTGCAGCAAACTTGGGTGGACTTCCACTTGATCGTGCCAAAACTTTCTATGATGAAGGAATCAAGTCTGCTTCAGATTTCAAAAACTGGACTGAAAAAGAACTCCTTGCCTTGAAAGGAATCGGCCCAGCTACCATCAAGAAATTGAAAGAAAACGGCATCAAGTTCAAGTAATCTTTCTTGTGCCTTGCATTTCCGAAAAAATCTTGCTACAATAGAGCCATTAGAGGTGTTTTGAATCCCACATTTTACAGAAAGTGGCGGAGCTGAGAAGTCCACAAATGTGTCAAAACTAGTTGCTAATGGATGAAAAATTGAAATAAAAGTGTCTTTTTATTTTAAAGACGAGAGTTGCGGGCAACTGCCCGAAATTGGGTGGTACCGCGGATAGCACATTCGTCCCTGTCATATAGATGGCAGGGGCATTTTTTATGGAAAGCGAGGATGAAGGATGTCAAGAGCTGAATTACCAGAACGATTAGAAACCGAACGTCTCGTCCTACGAGTTCGTACAGTGGCAGATGCTGAGGATATCCATGCCTACGCTAGTCTCCCAGAGGTCGCCTATCCAGCAGGTTTTCCGCCCGTCAAGACCTTGGAAGATGAGATTTATTATCTGGAGCACATTCTTCCAGAACGAAATCAAAAGGAAAATCTCCCATCTGGCTATGGGATTGTCGTCAAAGGAACCGATAAAGTCATTGGTTCTGTTGACTTCAACCATCGGCACGAAGACGATGTACTGGAGATTGGCTACACCTTGCACCCAGACTATTGGGGACGAGGTTATGTGCCAGAAGCAGCGCGTGCCTTGATTGACATAGCTTTTAGAGAACTAGATCTTCACAAGATTGAACTCTCTTGCTTTGGTTACAATACCCAAAGTCAACGAGTTGCAGAGAAGCTTGGATTTACTCTTGAAGCTCGCATCCGAGATCGCAAGGATGCTCAAGATAACCGCTGTGATGATTTGAGATATGGCTTGTTGAGAAGTGAGTGGGAGGTGGTTTGATGCACATTTTCATCATTGGGGCTCCGGCTTCTGGGAAAATGACTATTGGTCAAGAGTTATCTCGACTGACAGATGCTACCCTCTTTTATAACCATCAAGCCATCGATTTTGCATTAGAAATCTATCAGGACTTTACAGAGGAAATGTGGGAATTTGTTCGTGGAATGACCTTTTCTTTCCTTGGAGCAAGTGCAAGAAATCAGCGATCAGTAATTTTAACAGACGTAATTGATTTTTCAAATCAGTACCAGCTGATGTATTTGAAGCAAATTCAGGATTTATTGGATAACTTTCATCAAGAGATTCTGTTTGTTGAGTTGGAAACAAGTCTTGAGGAGCGTTTACGTCGAAATCAAACGGAGAATCGATTAAAGTACAAACCCTTAAAACGACATATTGAGGTATCTGAAAGAGAAATTTTAGAGACCGCTGAAACACTTCAATTAAATTCCCAACATCAACCGAATGAGTTGCACCACTACCTTAAAATAAATAATACGAGTTTGACTGCAAAAGAAGCTGCTAAGCAAATTCAAAATAAAATGAACAAAATAGAGAAAGGACAAACACATGTCTAAAGAACTTTCACCTAAATACAATCCAGCCGAAGTTGAGGCTGGTCGTTATCAAAAATGGCTTGATGCGGATGTTTTCAAGCCTTCAGGCGATCAAAAGGCTAAGCCTTATTCAATCGTCATTCCACCACCAAACGTAACTGGGAAACTTCACCTTGGTCACGCTTGGGATACGACTTTGCAGGATATTATCATCCGTCAAAAACGCATGCAAGGTTTTGATACGCTTTGGCTTCCGGGGATGGACCATGCGGGGATTGCCACTCAGGCTAAAGTTGAGGAGCGCTTGCGTGGAGAAGGCATTACACGTTATGACCTCGGTCGTGAGAAATTCCTCGACAAGGTCTGGGAATGGAAAGACGAGTATGCCACTACCATCAAGGAACAATGGGGCAAGATGGGGCTCTCTGTAGACTACTCTCGTGAGCGTTTCACCCTTGACGAAGGTTTGTCAAAAGCTGTTCGCAAGGTCTTTGTGGACCTTTACAAGAAAGGCTGGATCTACCGTGGTGAGTTTATCATCAACTGGGACCCAGCAGCTCGCACAGCCCTTTCTGATATCGAAGTTATCCACAAGGACGTAGAAGGTGCCTTTTACCACATGAACTACATGCTAGAAGACGGATCACGCGCCCTTGAAGTTGCGACTACTCGACCTGAAACGATGTTTGGGGACGTTGCGGTTGCGGTCAATCCAGAAGACCCACGCTACAAGGACTTGATTGGTAAAAACGTCATCCTTCCAATCGCTAATAAACTCATCCCAATCGTTGGAGACGAACACGCAGATCCTGAATTTGGTACTGGTGTCGTGAAAATCACGCCTGCCCATGATCCAAACGACTTCTTGGTTGGTCAACGTCATAACTTGCCACAAGTCAACGTGATGAACGACGACGGAACCATGAATGACTTGGCCTTCGAATTTGCAGGCATGGACCGTTTTGAAGCTCGTAAGGCAGTCGTTGCCAAGTTGGAAGAAATCGGTGCCCTTGTTAAAATCGAAAAACGTGTTCACAGTGTTGGTCACTCAGAACGTACAGGTGTTGTGGTTGAACCACGCTTGTCTACTCAATGGTTCGTTAAGATGGACCAATTGGCGAAAAATGCTATTGCCAACCAAGACACAGAGGACAAGGTCGAATTCTACCCGCCACGTTTCAACGATACCTTCCTCCAATGGATGGAAAATGTCCACGACTGGGTGATCTCTCGTCAGCTCTGGTGGGGTCACCAAATCCCTGCTTGGTACAATGCTGAGGGTGAAATGTACGTCGGTGAAGAAGCGCCAGAAGGTGACGGATGGACTCAGGATGAAGACGTATTGGATACGTGGTTCAGTTCTGCCCTCTGGCCATTCTCAACCATGGGCTGGCCTGATGTCGATTCAGAAGACTTCAAACGTTACTTCCCAACTTCAACCTTGGTTACAGGTTACGACATCATCTTCTTCTGGGTATCTCGTATGATCTTCCAATCCTTGGAATTCACTGGCCGTCAGCCATTCCAAAACGTCCTTATCCACGGTCTCATTCGTGATGAGCAAGGACGCAAGATGTCTAAGTCTCTCGGTAACGGGATTGACCCAATGGATGTCATCGAGAAATACGGTGCCGATGCCCTTCGTTGGTTCCTTTCAAACGGTTCAGCACCAGGGCAAGACGTGCGCTTCTCTTACGAGAAAATGGATGCTTCATGGAACTTCATTAATAAGATCTGGAACATCTCTCGCTACATCCTCATGAATAATGAAGGTTTGACCCTTGAGCAAGCAACTGCCAATGTCGAAAAAGTGGTCAACAAGGAAGCTGGAAATGTCACAGATCGCTGGATTCTCCACAACCTCAATGAAACTATCGGAAAAGCTACTGCCAACTTTGACAAGTTTGAGTTTGGTGTGGCTGGACACATCCTCTACAACTTCATTTGGGATGAGTTTGCGGACTGGTACGTTGAGTTGACCAAGGAAGTCCTTTATAGCGACAACGAAGAAGAGAAGGTCATCACACGCTCTGTTCTCCTTTACACTTTGGACAAGATCCTTCGTCTCCTTCACCCAATCATGCCATTCGTGACAGAGGAAATCTTTGGACAAATCTCAGAAGGCTCTATCGTTACAGCAGAATACCCAACTGTCAACCCAGCCTTTGAAGACCTTGCGGCTCACACTGGTGTCGAAAGTCTCAAAGACTTGATCCGTGCCGTTCGTAATGCGCGTGCGGAAGTAAACGTAGCACCAAGCAAGCCTATCACCATCCTTGTTAAGACAAGTGATAGTGACTTGGAAGCCTTCTTTAACAGCAATGTCAACTACATCAAACGCTTCACAAATCCAGAACACTTGGAAATCGCATCAACCATCCCTGCACCTGAACTCGCAATGTCAAGCGTCATCACAGGAGCAGAAATCTACTTGCCACTGGCAGACCTTCTCAATGTCGAAGAAGAACTGGCTCGTCTCGACAAGGAACTGGCTAAATGGCAAAAAGAACTGGACATGGTCGGTAAGAAGCTCTCTAACGAACGCTTCGTAGCCAATGCCAAACCAGAAGTTGTCCAAAAAGAACGCGACAAACAAGCCGACTACCAAGCTAAGTATGATGCGACCGTAGCACGTATTGATGAGATGAAGAAGTTGGTGGGATAACATTCTAGGAGACAATAAACTTGAAATTACATAAAATTGTTATCAAAGGATATAAACGACATAAAGAAACTGAGCTGATATTCTCGGATGCATCATTTCTTATTGGCGAGAATAATGTCGGTAAAACTAGTGCACTTGAAGCTGTGGAATTGTTACTTTCTGATAGTAAAAAAGTTGATGAGAGCTTATTCTATCTAGATGAAAATGGTGATAGTGCAGATAGCATAGTATTGGACGCTGAGTTTCGAGACATAGGTGAAGAGGCAAAACATTGGCGTGGTTTTAAAGGGCGTTTGTTTCCTTATCAAGAAGGAACAGATACAAAGTTTAGTTTCTTTTATAGAAAAACATTTTCAAAAACTGGTTCTCGTAAAGTAGAAGCTAAGAGTCTAGAGAAAAAATTAAAACCTGAATTTGATAAGTTTAATACAATAGAACAATTTATTGAAAGTGGATTTGATTCCTCTAAGTTAGATAGTGCATATAATGATTTCAAAAAAGTATTGAATAAAAAAGAATTAAATGAATTTTTTGAAACTCATGAGTCTTATTTTGACTTTTATAATTACAGTGAAAATGAAACTTGGGTAGAAAATCCTGGGGGTATTGCAGGGAATGTATTAACTAAGTTACCAAAAATTTTATATATCCCCGCTTATGATAGACGAGAAGATTTAGGAGAAAATAAAGGGGCGTTACAATCTATTCTTTCTGAACTATTTACAGAAGTTAGAGAGTCTTCGACTAATTACAAAGAGGCACAAAAGTATTTAAATTTATTATCAGAAGAGATGGATGCTGATAATAACCAGACATCATTTGGAAAAATGATGTCTGAACTAAATAAAACTATGGATAATGTTTTTTCAGGTATATCTATGAAAGCTACGACAGTTCTTTCTGATCCTGATAAAACAATTAAACCGACTTTCAATATTACAATGCTTAGTAATATTGAAACATCAGTTGAGCACCAAGGAACTGGAGTTATTCGATCTGCTGTCTTTGCATTATTAAAATATAAAGCGGAGAGAGATTTACGAAAAATTGAATCTGATAGAAATCTAGTAATTTGTTTTGAAGAACCCGAAATATATCTTCATCCAAATGCTGCAAATCAGATGAGAGATACAATATATGATTTAGCTTGTTCCGGTAGTAACCAAATAATTTGTACAACCCATTCGCCATATATGATTGATTTAAGTAGAAAGGCAGGGCAGGTTTTAAATTACCTATCAATTAATCTTGGCGAAATTAGTATTATAAAAAATATTGCATTTAATCATGAACAAGCATTTAAAGAATTGCAGACAGAAGATAGAAGTTACGTAAAAATGCTACTAAAAATGGATGATTACTTGTCAAGAGTATTCTTTGCTAAAAAGGTATTAATAGTTGAAGGAGATACTGAGGAGCTTGTGCTTAGAGAAACAATATTAGCTGCTCCAGAAGATTTGAGGAAAAAAATCAAGTGTGACTGGCAAATTGTACGTGCAAGAGGGAAACCGGTAATTATTTCTGTAATCAAGTATATGAAATCTATGGGAATTATACCTTATGTTATGCATGATAGAGATGCAGGAACACCTGGAGCAACGAAATATAATGTCCCTATTAGAGAAGCTTTAGATTGTGATTCACAATTATTTGTTTTAGAGGAATGTATTGAAAATGTTTTAGGATATACAGCTCCTAGTAGTGAAAAACCTTATAGTGCCTTTAAATATATACAGGATAATTGGATAACAGAAGATAGTTACGATTATGATAAAGTTTCAAAAGATTGGAGGAATATTTTTGAGGAAATATTTAAAGATTGATTAAATGCTAAAATATTTTCTGCTATGAAAATCAACTTTTTAAATGTGTCTATGAATATGTTCATTAGAAAGCAGGTTACTACATGACAGATTCTGTAAGTTCGAACCGACTTGAGAAGTACAATATTGCAGCCTTCTTCTCAGGTGTTGGAGGAATTGAGTTGGGATTTGAACAGACCAACGAGTTCAGAGTGGTGTACGCCAATGAATTTGATAAGTATGCGCGTCAGACTTATCAATTAAACCATCCAGATACCTATTTGGATGGTCGTGATATTCACGATGTTCAGCCAGAGGACATTCCAGCTGAGCGCGTGGATGTGATTATGGGAGGTTTCCCTTGTCAGGCCTTTAGCATTGCGGGTTATCGCAAGGGATTTGATGATGATCGTGGGGATCTTTTCTTCGAATTGCTTCGCATGATTGATGGATGCAAACCTCGTGCCATTTTCATCGAAAATGTCAAGAACATGGTCGGTCATGACCATGGTAATACCTTCAAGGTTATTCGTGAAGCCTTGACTGAGAACAACTACTTTATTAAGTGGAAGGTTCTCAACGGGAAAGACTATGGGAATATCCCACAAAACCGTGAACGAATCTACATCGTTGGTTTTGATACTAAGGAAGCTTATGATTTGTTTGAATTTCCAGAGGAAATTAAGCTGACTACGAGTCTTCAGGATGTGATTAACTTTGATGATAAGCTAGACGAGGTCTACTACTACCGTGAAGGCAAGCAGAATTTCTACGACCAGTTGAAGTTTGAAGTTACCAGTCAAGACACCGTTTACCAATGGCGCCGTCAGTATGTCCGTGAAAATAAAAACGGCGTTGTTCCTACCTTGACAGCCAATATGGGAACAGGTGGACACAACGTTCCATTGATTTTGACAGACAGCGGTGAGATTCGCAAGTTGACACCGAAAGAAACCTTTAATGTTCAAGGCTATCCTAAATCCTTTAAAATCCCAGAAGGAGTTTCCAATGGTCAGCTATACAAGCAGGCTGGAAATAGCGTAGTCGTTCCCGTGATTAAACGCATCGCGAAAAATGTTGCCAAGGCCTTGAATGACAGCCAAGGGCAATCTCAACTTAACCGCTCAGGAAAATTCGCTATTATCTACACCAAGATGAATGGACAATTTGAAGGGCAATCCTATGTCAAGGACTTTGTAGATAGCTATGATCAAGCTCTTGAAAAAATCCAATCTTATGATGATGGTCTAGCCCTTCTGTCTGGTGAAGATTATTTAAAATTGGTTAAAAAACGAGGCAATCTTGAATTTTACAGTATTAATTAACGAATATATAAAGAGGATTAGTGAAAAACTAATCTTCTTTTGATATACTGAAAATAGAAAAGAGGGTGCTTATGTGGGAATATCTAAAGTCTGAACAAAAAGAAAAATACAAAACCTTAATTACCAACTTCGCTAGCTTGAGCCAAGCTTTCTCTCAAAAGGCTGAGTCCGAAGATGAGGGACAAACAGAGAATTATGTTGCTCCGATTGTTAATTCTAAATTTCAAGAAACAGTCTTCCAGAAGGCTTTTAATGCGGTTGGGGAAGATATTGCAAATACCTCCTATGATGCCTCTGTCGTTGTGGATGAAAATCATAAATACCTAGTGGGTATTAAGTCTTTTGGGATTAATTCTGGAGACCAAAAGATCGCTCAGTTTAAGAAGGATTCTCAAGATTGGACGGACTTGTTGGGTGATATCAAATTCCATGCAGATATCTCAGCAGATAAAGAAACGGCAGACAAGCAAAACTATCAACGCTATGAAGAGTTGGCACGAAAGATTGCGTCCTTAAGAAATCAGAGAATCGAATCTTCTAAGGCACAAATCAAGGGATTTAGTTCGGACTCGGTCAATGTTGAAGCAGTTTATCACGTTCTGATGCCAACACCAAAGGGAGAAAATCCTAAGATTTTTGTCGGTGAAACATCTTATTTGCCAGTTGATATTGATAATCTGGTCATTGAAGGATCAACTACCAAAAACAATCCAACCAATTTTCGATTTACGGATGGGCAACACCACTACAAGTACACGGCAGCTGACAGTCAGCTCCACATGACTTTTAATAATAAAGACATTGTGGTAGATACTTGGGATGTCCATTATATCGAAGATCCTTTTTCGCTATTTGAAAATCTTCATTTACTGACAGCTGAAAAGGATAAAACTGAGATCTTAGAAACAGTGTCTTGGGCTATTACAGATAAACATGGAAATGTGGAAGAAAACTCTGGTTTCAATGCCTTTAACGGTGGATCAAAACTAGCCAAAAAAGATCGTTTACCACGGATTTTAAAGATTCAGAATAAATTCAAGGACAATTTAGCTCCTGAAGAACTAGCTTTTGTGACTTTCTCCCTAGAAGAAATTCTCTTGAAAAAGTGGACCAGTAAGGAAGAAAAAGTTCAGATGAAGGCGATTCGTGAGGACTTGATTCACTTTGCCCATAATACTGGCAATGAAAAACTCATTAAAGAAATTGAACAGCTAGTTTATCGTCCAGTTAGCGAAGTTTACATCCCGCTACCTGATTCCAAAAACTTCCATGACGAAAGGCCCGACTTCTTTGGTTCTGGATTTGGAACTTTTGAACCTGGGACTAAAAAACTAGCTCTATCCAAAGAGGAAAGAACCTTTAAACTACGCTTTTTATCTTCTGGTGATGTTATTAATGCCTATATAAATCAAGAAGCTGGTAAGGCAATTCAGTCAACCGATAAGCAAGAAATTCTTGGCAATTGGATCTTACGTGGCGTTTTCCAGTTGAAGGAACGAGAAGTCTTGACAGGTCAACGACTCAATGAACTGGAAATCAACGGTATTCGTTTGACTAAGTTTAAAAATGGAGAAATCGGTATTGAATTCATCTGGATTGATATTGAAAATCCACCTAGCGATGCCATCGGCTGGGTAGCAAAGAAATAAAAATCCGTTTTAGACTAATTTCCACTTTGGTCAGTCAAGTGGAAGTTACTTTGAGAAGTTACCCCGCTTAGAAGATTTGTATTAGTTCCCCCTTAACCTTTGACTATTCTGCAAAATTATCGTAAAATAAAGAGTAAATGATAAAATGAGGTCAGAGTCTGTTTGCTCTGGCGATAGTAGTATAAATGAGGAGAAACGCTTTGGAATTAGAAGTATTTGCTGGGCAAGAAAAAAGTGAACTATCTATGATTGAGGTAGCGCGTGCTATCTTGGAACTTCGTGGTCGCGATCATGAGATGCATTTTAGCGATCTTGTAAACGAAATTCAAAACTACCTTGGAACGTCAAACAGCGATATCCGCGAAGCCTTGCCTTTGTTCTACACAGAGTTGAACTTTGACGGTAGCTTCATCTCACTTGGAGACAACAAATGGGGCCTTCGTTCATGGTATGGTGTGGACGAAATCGATGAAGAAATCATCGCTCTTGAAGAAAATGACGACGATGAAGTAGCACCAAAAGCTAAGAAAAAACGTGTCAATGCCTTCATGGATGGCGATTCAGATGCTATTGACTACAATGCAGATGATCCAGAAGACGAAGATGCATACGAAGCAGATCCAGCTCTTTCATACGATGATGAAAATCCAGATGATGAGAAAAACGAAGTGGAAGCTTATGATGCAGAAATCAACGAGATTGCTCCTGATGACTTGGGTGAAGACGTGGATCTCAATGAAGAAGATGACGAGTTTTCAGACGATGATTCTGAAAATACCGAGGAATAAAAGTTAGCTATTGACAATTATCCTATTTTTAGGTATCATATTGTTCGGGCACCTCTTTTAGAGGTCAGGGCTCCCTAGTTCTTAGGGAGCTATTTTTGTTTTTTCAAGAAGTTATCTTCTTGTATTTTAGTTGTGAATCTGGCGCAGTTGTCCCAGATTATTCTTATTAGTAGGGTCTTGTTTTCTATGTCCCCTCGTAGTTAACAAGGCCTTGAGCATTTTAGAAAGAGGAATCTATGTCTACGAAATATATTTTTGTAACTGGTGGTGTGGTATCGTCTATTGGGAAAGGGATTGTAGCAGCGAGTCTGGGCCGTCTCTTGAAAAATCGTGGTCTCAAAGTAACCATTCAAAAGTTTGACCCTTATATCAATATTGATCCGGGAACTATGAGTCCTTACCAGCACGGGGAAGTTTTTGTGACAGATGATGGGGCTGAGACTGATTTGGACTTGGGTCACTATGAACGTTTCATCGATATCAATCTTAACAAATATTCCAACGTGACAACTGGTAAAATCTACAGTGAAGTTCTGCGTAAGGAACGCCGTGGAGAATACCTTGGGGCAACTGTTCAAGTCATTCCTCATATCACAGATGCTTTGAAAGAGAAAATCAAGCGTGCCGCTGTAACGACCGACTCTGATGTCATTATCACAGAGGTTGGTGGAACAGTAGGAGATATCGAGTCCTTGCCATTCCTAGAGGCCCTTCGTCAGATGAAGGCAGATGTGGGTGCGGATAATGTCATGTATATCCATACAACCTTGCTGCCATATCTCAAGGCCGCTGGTGAAATGAAAACCAAACCAACTCAACACTCTGTCAAAGAATTACGTGGTTTGGGAATTCAGCCAAATATGTTGGTGATTCGTACAGAGCAGCCAGCTGGTCAAGGGATTAAAAACAAACTGGCCCAGTTCTGTGATGTGGCACCAGAAGCCGTTATCGAGTCGTTGGATGTCGAACATCTTTACCAAATTCCATTGAACTTGCAGGCACAAGGTATGGACCAAATTGTTTGTGACCATTTGAAATTAGACGCACCAGCAGCGGATATGACGGAGTGGTCAGCCATGGTGGATAAGGTCATGAACCTCAAGAAACAAGTTAAAATTTCCCTTGTCGGTAAGTATGTTGAGTTGCAAGATGCTTATATCTCAGTGGTCGAAGCCTTGAAACACTCTGGTTATGCCAATGACGCAGAAGTTAAAATCAATTGGATCAATGCCAATGATGTGACAGCAGAGAATGTGGCAGAGCTCTTGTCTGATGCGGACGGAATCATCGTACCAGGAGGTTTTGGCCAGCGTGGTACTGAAGGGAAAATCCAAGCCATCCGCTATGCGCGTGAGAATGATGTTCCAATGTTGGGTGTTTGCTTGGGAATGCAGTTGACTTGTATCGAATTTGCTCGTCACGTTTTAGGTCTTGAAGGTGCCAATTCTGCAGAGCTTGCACCAGAAACAAAATACCCTATCATTGATATCATGCGTGATCAGATTGATGTGGAGGATATGGGGGGAACCCTTCGCTTGGGACTTTATCCGTCTAAGTTGAAACGTGGTTCTAAGGCAGCAGCTGCTTATCACAATCAAGAAGTGGTGCAACGCCGTCACCGTCACCGTTATGAGTTTAACAATGCCTTCCGTGAGCAGTTTGAGGCAGCAGGCTTTGTCTTCTCAGGTGTTTCTCCAGACAATCGTTTGGTTGAAATTGTGGAAATTCCTGAAAATAAATTCTTTGTGGCTTGCCAGTATCACCCTGAACTTTCAAGTCGTCCAAACCGCCCAGAAGAACTCTACACTGCCTTTGTTACTGCAGCTGTTGAGAACAGTAATTAGCAAAATCAGAACCTTAGAGAAGAATCTCAGAGGTTTTTTGCTTGCATATTTAGGATATGAGTTGCAAATTAAAAACATAGTGATATAATTAACATAACAAAAGTTAAGGAGGATCTACAATGAAAAAAATCACACTGTTTGGTTTGTCTCTAGCTGGTCTAGCTTTACTGGCTTTTCCACATTCAGGGCAGGCATTTGAGCTTAAAGAAGAATGGGTTGTTAAATGTGGAGTTCAGTATCAAGATGGCAAAATTCTTCGATTTAATAATGGCCATGAAGTAGATATTAAAGTCTTGGATTTGCCAAAAACTGAGAAAATCGAGTGGACGGTTAGTCTCGATGGTCAAGATCAGACAGTCAATTTCCTAGGTCAAGAAAAGGACAAGTCTATGATCGGGGAAGAAGGGCGTTACCTGAATTTCTATGTTCCATATGGCTATAGAGGAGATATCAAGGTCGAGGCTAAGAGCGGAAACGAAGTAAAGACCTGGTCAACGAAAGTTGTGGATGATATTCATAATGATAGTGGAAAGAGAGGCTACTACCATATTAAAGAATCAAATGATCAATACACCTACCTCGATGCTAAATGGGATTATCAAACCAAGACTTACACTGCTACTTTACCAGAGACTGTCAATGGTCAAAAAGTCTTTGCTTGGGCAAATTATGATAATGACGAGTTGAAACTAGAAAAACCAAAAACTATCAGTCATAAATATGATGATGGAGGAGCTTTCAGAGAACTTTATCCGATTGTAAAAGCAGAAAGCTGGCTAAAATCAAACCAAAACTGGTACTATCAAAAACAAGGTCAATTAGTACAGAATGCTTGGGTTAAAGACAAGGGAACTTGGTACTTTATGAATGATAAAGGAGTCATGTTCAATCAAACTTGGCTTTATCAAGGTGGTAACTGGTATGCCTTTAAATCATCAGGAGCTATGATTGCTAGTGATTGGCTTTACGACCAAGGCAAGTGGTACTATTTATCAACTTCAGGAGCCATGAAAGCAAGCGCTTGGGTTTATGATAAGGGAGAATGGTATTATGTAAGTTCTTCTGGTGCCATGCTAGCGAATGATTGGGTCAAAGATAATGGCCAGTGGTATTATCTGGCTTCATCAGGTAAGATGCTTCGTAATACCTACACACCTGATGGTTACTACGTTGGCAACTCAGGTACCTGGCAATAAGAATAATACTCTTCGAAAATCTCTTCAAACCACGTCAGCTTCATCCACAACCTCAAAACGCTGTTTTGAGCTGACTTCGTCAGTTCTATCTACAACCTTAAAGCAGTGCTTTGAGCAACCTGCGGCTAGCTTCCTAGTTTGCTCTTTGATTTTCATTGAGTATAAGAAGTCCTTTTCCTTAAAGGAAGGGGCTTTTTACTTGCGTTTCTGCTGCTTCCTCATTTGTCCTAAAGTCTTTTTTGTGTTAAAATGAATGGTATGAAAGCTAAAAAAATGTTGATGGCAGGCTTGGCTCTGCTAGGTATTGGAAGCCTTGCCCTTGCTACGAAAAAAGTTGCAGATGACCATAAGCTCAGGAAGACTCAGGAAGAGTTAACAGCGATTGTGCGAGACCATTTTTCAGACATGGGGGAAATTGCGACCCTCTATGTTCAAGTCTATGAAAGCAGTCTAGAGAGCTTGGTTGGTGGCGTCATTTTTGAGGATGGCCGTCATTATACCTTTGTCTATGAAAATGAAGATCTAGTCTATGAGGAGGAAGTCTTATGATACAACCAGCAAGTTTAGAAGAATTGGCATCTTTGGTGGAAAAAGAGGGCAAGAAGGTCTTTCTTTTTGTGGCAGACTGGTGTGGCGATTGCCGTTATATCTATCCTGCCTTACCAGAAATTGAGAAAACTAATCCAGAGTTCACCTTTATTCGAGTGGACCGAGACCAGTATATGGATTTGGCCAAACTCTGGGATGTATATGGAATCCCTAGCCTTGTTGTTCTAGAAAAAGACAAGGAAATTGGTCGTTTTGTTAATCGCGACCGTAAAAGTAAGGAGCAAATTAACGATTTTTTAGCAGGACTGAAATAGGAGAAAAGGAAACAATGATTTTTACATATAATAAAGAACATGTCGGTGATGTCCTTATGGTCGTCGTGAAAAACAGCGGAGATGCCAAACTAGATGTGGAACGCAAAGGCAAGGTAGCCCGTGTTTTCCTCAAAGATAATGGGGAAACAGTGGCGTGGAATATTTTTGAAGTTTCAAGTTTATTTGAAATTGCAGAGCGCGGTCAAGTGTTTTTGACAGATGAGCAAGTTGCTCGTTTGAACCAAGAATTACAAACGGAAGGTTTTACAGAAGAAATTGTTAATGACAAAGAGCCTAAGTTTGTTGTTGGTGAAATTGTTGAGATGGTAGCTCATCCAGATAGTGACCACCTCAATATCTGCCAAGTTGCAGTCGCAAGTGACAAGACAGTGCAAATCGTTGCAGGGGCTCCCAATGCGCGTGTTGGGTTGAAAACCATTGTAGCTCTTCCTGGAGCAATGATGCCAAAAGGCAATCTTATTTTCCCAGGTGAACTTCGTGGTGAAAAGAGTTTTGGCATGATGTGTAGTCCTCGTGAATTGCATCTGCCAAATGCTCCGCAAAAACGTGGTATTATTGAATTATCAGAAGACCAAGTTGTTGGAACTCCATTTGATCCAGCTAAACACTGGACTGCCTAAGAAGTTGTTAGTATCTGATAGACCAGCTAGAAGGAAATAAGATGGCAAAAAATGTTGTGATTACAGGGGCGACATCAGGAATCGGTGAAGCGATTGCGCGTGCTTATCTGGAGCAGGGTGAGAATGTCGTTCTAACCGGACGACGGACAGACAGGTTAGAAGCCCTTAAGTCGGAGTTTGCAGAAACTTTTCCAAAACAAACCGTCTGGACCTTTCCACTAGATGTGACGAATATGACCATGGTAAAGACTGTCTGCTCTGATATTCTAGAAACGATAGGTCAGATTGATATTCTGGTCAACAATGCCGGACTGGCTCTAGGTTTAGCACCCTATCAGGATTATGAAGAGTTGGATATGCTAACCATGTTGGATACCAATGTCAAAGGTTTGATGGCAGTTACTCGCTCTTTCTTACCAGCAATGGTAAAAGCCAATCAAGGACATATCATCAACATGGGGTCAACCGCAGGAATCTACGCCTATGCAGGTGCCGCTGTTTACTCAGCTACCAAGGCAGCAGTTAAGACCTTTTCAGATGGTCTGCGAATTGATACCATCGCAACGGATATCAAGGTGACAACCATTCAGCCAGGGATTGTCGAAACAGATTTTTCTACGGTACGTTTTCATGGTGATAAAGAGAGAGCTGCGTCCGTTTACCAAGGAATAGAAGCCTTGCAAGCTCAGGATATTGCAGACACAGTAGTCTATGTGACCAGTCAACCTAGTCGTGTGCAGATTACAGATATGACCATCATGGCCAATCAACAGGCAACAGGTTTCATGGTTCATAAAAAGTAAAAAATTTCCTCGAAAAGTTACAAATTTCTGTAACTTTTTTTGATTTCCTACGAATAGATAAGTAGGAGGAAAAAATATGTATAATAAAGTTATCTTAATCGGACGCTTGACGTCTACACCAGAATTGCACAAAACCAACAATGACAAGTCAGTTGCGCGAGCAACTATCGCTGTGAACCGTCGTTACAAAGACCAAAATGGGGAACGTGAAGCTGATTTTGTCAATATGGTCCTTTGGGGCAGGCTAGCAGAAACCTTGGCAAGCTACGCAACTAAAGGTAGCCTCATTTCAGTGGATGGAGAATTACGTACCCGTCGTTTTGAGAAAAATGGTCAGATGAACTACGTGGCCGAAGTCCTCGTGACAGGATTCCAACTCTTGGAAAGTCGTGCCCAACGTGCTATGCGTGAAAATAATGCAGGCCAAGATTTGGCGGATTTGGTTTTGGAAGAGGAAGAATTGCCATTTTAAACATCGAAAAGTCTGAGTTTGTCTCAGGCTTTTTATCTTGAGAAAGTCAGACTTTTTTCTTGACTATTTCTGACCAAGTGATACAATAGAACTATAAATTAGCACTCAGGTATAAAGAGTGCTAATACTATCTATCTCATTATGGAGGAAATCAGATGTTGAAACCATTAGGAGACCGTGTGGTCTTGAAAATTGAAGAAAAAGAACAAACTGTTGGAGGCTTTGTCCTCGCAAAATCAGCCCAAGAAGAAACGAAAACAGCTACAGTAGTGGCTACTGGACAAGGTGTTCGTACCTTGAACGGTGACTTAGTTGCTCCAAGTGTTAAAGCTGGAGACCGTGTCTTAGTTGAAGCTCACGCAGGTCTTGATGTCAAAGATGGCGATGAAAAGTATATCATCGTAGGCGAAGCTAACATCTTGGCTATCATTGAAGAATAGAAGGAGAAAGTAAGTATGTCAAAAGAAATTAAATTTTCATCAGATGCCCGTTCAGCTATGGTCCGTGGTGTCGATATCCTTGCAGACACTGTTAAAGTAACCTTGGGACCAAAAGGTCGTAATGTCGTTCTTGAAAAATCATTTGGTTCACCCTTGATCACCAATGACGGTGTAACTATTGCCAAAGAAATCGAATTGGAAGACCATTTTGAAAATATGGGTGCCAAATTGGTATCAGAAGTAGCTTCAAAAACCAATGATATTGCAGGTGATGGGACTACAACTGCAACTGTTTTGACCCAAGCAATCGTCCGTGAAGGAATCAAAAACGTCACAGCAGGTGCAAATCCAATCGGTATTCGTCGTGGGATTGAAACAGCAGTTGCCGCAGCAGTTGAAGCTTTGAAAAACAACGCCATCCCTGTTGCCAACAAAGAAGCTATCGCTCAGGTTGCAGCCGTATCTTCTCGTTCCGAAAAAGTAGGCGAATACATCTCTGAAGCCATGGAAAAGGTTGGCAAAGACGGAGTCATCACTATCGAAGAGTCACGTGGTATGGAAACAGAGCTTGAAGTCGTAGAAGGAATGCAGTTTGACCGTGGTTATCTTTCACAGTATATGGTAACAGATAGCGAAAAAATGGTAGCTGATCTTGAAAATCCATACATTTTGATTACTGATAAGAAGATTTCAAATATCCAAGAAATCTTGCCACTCCTAGAAAGTATTCTCCAAAGCAATCGTCCACTCTTGATTATTGCGGATGATGTGGATGGCGAAGCCCTTCCAACTCTTGTTTTGAACAAGATTCGTGGAACCTTCAACGTGGTAGCAGTTAAGGCACCTGGTTTTGGTGACCGTCGCAAAGCCATGCTTGAAGACATTGCCATCTTGACAGGCGGAACAGTTATCACAGAAGACCTTGGTCTTGAGTTGAAAGATGCGACAATTGAGGCGCTTGGTCAAGCAGCGAGAGTAACTGTGGACAAAGATAGCACTGTTATCGTAGAAGGTGCTGGGAATCCTGAAGCGATTTCTCACCGTGTTGCAGTTATCAAGTCTCAAATCGAAACCACAACTTCTGAATTTGACCGTGAAAAATTGCAAGAACGCTTGGCAAAATTATCAGGTGGTGTAGCAGTCATCAAGGTCGGAGCTGCAACTGAAACTGAGTTGAAAGAAATGAAACTCCGCATTGAAGATGCCCTCAACGCTACTCGTGCAGCTGTTGAAGAAGGTATCGTTGCAGGTGGTGGAACAGCCCTTGTAAATGTTATCCCAGCCGTGGCTGATTTGGAATTGACAGGAGACGAAGCAACAGGCCGCAATATTGTTCTCCGTGCATTGGAAGAACCAGTCCGTCAAATTGCCCACAATGCAGGATTCGAAGGTTCAATCGTTATCGATCGTTTGAAAAATGCCGAGCTTGGTACAGGTTTTAACGCAGCAACTGGCGAATGGGTTAACATGATTGATCAAGGGATTATCGACCCAGTTAAAGTGAGTCGTTCAGCCCTACAAAATGCGGCATCTGTAGCCAGCTTGATTTTGACAACAGAAGCAGTCGTAGCCAATAAACCAGAACCACTGGCCCCAACTCCAGCAATGGATCCAAGCATGATGGGTGGGATGATGTAAGCTTTCAGAAAGAAACTTATAAAAAACACAAAAGGAGGGAATGCCTATTCCTCCTTTTTATGATATTCACTTCTAAATTGATTTGAGCTCTCCTAACTTATATGATAAAATAAGACTAGAAAAAGGAGAAGAACATGATCGATGTAGAAGAAATTCTGAGCAAGATGAACCCTAATCAGAAGATTAATTATGACCGTGTCATGCAGAAGATGGTACAAGTATGGGAGAAAAATGAGCAACGGCCAACCATTCTCATGCATGTTTGCTGTGCCCCTTGCAGTACCTATACCCTCGAATATTTGACCAAGTATGCAGATGTGACCATCTATTTTGCCAATTCTAATATCCATCCCAAGGCAGAATACCATAAGCGTGCCTATGTGACTAAAAAGTTTGTCAGTGATTTCAATGAGCGAACTGGCAATAACGTTCAATACCTAGAAGCCCCTTATGAACCTAACGAATATCGTAAACTGGTTCGAGGTTTGGAAGAAGAGCCTGAAGGAGGCGACCGTTGCAAGGTTTGCTTTGACTACCGATTGGATAAGACAGCTCAAGTGGCTATGGACTTGGGATTTGACTACTTTGGCTCAGCCTTGACCATCAGTCCTCATAAGAATTCTCAAACCATTAACAGCATCGGAATCGATGTGCAAAAAATTTATACAACCCATTATCTTCCAAGTGATTTCAAGAAAAATCAAGGCTACAAACGTTCAGTAGAGATGTGTGAAGAGTATGACATCTACCGTCAATGTTATTGTGGATGCGTCTATGCAGCCCAGGCTCAGAATATTGATTTGGTTCAGGTTAAGAAGGACGCCACGGCTTTCTTACTGGATAAGGACGTTGAAAAAGACTATTCCCATATCAAATTTACAGTTACAAAATTAGATATATAAATGAAAACTTGTCTCAAGGTAGGTTTTTTGCTAGTAGAAAAGCGATAGACAGAAATTGCTGGACCAATCTTTGAATTTCTAGTCCAAGGCTTGTGAGTCTTCAACAAGCCTTGGACTCTTAAAAAAATTAAGTTTTGCTCAAAAGAGCTTTTTAAATTAAAACGAGCAATTATCAGTTCAAATCTGTTTCAAAAGAAGAACGGATAAATTAATCGGTGCTTTGTTTTTGAGTTAGGAAGTTAAGCATGCTAAACTGAGTCTTAGGAATAAATTTCTTTATAGAAATGTGTTACAACGTTGCTATAACGGAATATTCCTTTTTTGCATTTATACAACTTATTTAACACTATCTTTATTCTTGTGATATAATGTCAAATTATAGAGTGGAGGTCATTTAAAATGATTGATAAAGTAATTGAACAATATAAAAGTCATGATAATCTTGATATTCGAGTAGAATTACATAAGAAGTATTCAAAAAATAAATTGGGATTTAATAATTGGATATTTTCTAACTACCAAATCACTGATGAAGTAAAGGTTCTAGAATTGGGATGTGGTACAGGAGAACTGTGGAAAAGTAATAGTGATTCTATAGATAAAATGAAGCAGTTGGTTGTTACAGATTTTTCTAAAGATATGGTAAAATCAACGAATTCAGTGATTGGAAATAGAGACAATGTCAACTATGAGATAATGGATATTCAAAAGATTTCTTTTGAGAATGAAACGTTTGATATTGTTATTGCTAATATGCTTTTACATCATGTGAATGATATTCCTAAAGCTCTCTCTGAGGTAAATAGGGTCTTAAAAACCGGAGGAATTTTTTACTGTGCTACATTTGGTGAAAATGGAGTTGTAAATTATTTGGCAAGTTTATTTAAAGATGAGGTTAATCAAGATTTAGAAAATAAAACGTTTACTTTACAAAATGGTAAAAGGTACCTGAGTAGGTATTTTAACTCTGTCGATACATTACTCTATGATGATGAGTTACAGGTAACTAGTATAGATGACCTAGTTAAATACATCCAATCGTTTAAAGGAATTTCAGAAATAGGCTCACTAGAAGAGGAAATAATACGTAAAAGATTGGAAAGTGAGTTTAATAATGGTATGTTGATCATTCCTAAAGAATATGGTATGTTTATCGCTAGAAAAGAAAGTTAAGGGAACGAAATTGTGAAAAATTATGGAGAAGCTTTTCGATATTTTAGAAAATTAAACGGATATTCTTTAGAGTATGCTGCAGCTGATTCTATATCAAAATCTCAACTTTCTAGATTTGAAAGAGGAGAAAATGAAATTTCTCTTTCAACGTTCTTTAAATTATTATCAAATATCAATGTTTCGATAGAGAATTTTTGTAATCACCTAGAACATTATAAAAGAACGGAGCTTGATGATTTTTTGGTTAATTTATCTCCGAATTTTTATAGTTTGAATACTAAAGGATTGGAGGAAATAAAAAATGAGCAACAAAAATTTTTTGAGAAGAGTGGGGAAAAAACTCATAAAATAAATACAATTATGGTTCAGGGATTATTAAATCAGATAGATTGTAATTATGTAGTTAGTAGAGAAGATCTAAATTTAGTATATGACTATTTATTCCAGAAGGAACGATGGGAGTCCTATGAGATAACGCTGATTGGTAATTTATATCATCTTTTTGAAATAGATTATATTTACAGGGTTGGAAAAGAAATACTAGAGCGTACACATTATTACGAAAAAATCGGCAAGAATAGAAATTTAGTTGTGTCAGCTTGTTTAAATTTTTGGTTCTGTTGCCTTGAAAATTCACATCTAATATATGCAGACTACTTTGAAATGAAATTAAAGAAATTATTAAAAGATGACACAAAAGTTTTTGAAAAATCTACATTCAAATTTGTAGAAGGATATAAAATATATCTGACTGAATCTAAAGAATCTGGAATTAAACAAATGGACAATGTCATAAAATATTTTGAGTTTATTGAGTCTAAAAGTATTGCGTTATATTTTAAAAAACGATTAAATGAGTTGGTAGATTAAATAGCATTTTCTCTGTAAAGATATTATTTTTAAAATGTTGTACTAAATGATTGATGTTAGGTGGAAATACAAAAAATAAATTATTTGATACGAAGTTGACCTGTATTTTTTTATACTAATCATCTTCGTATTTTTTGTATTAAACGATATAAGTTTATTGTAAATTTACAATGAACAAAGATATTAAAAAATATCAGTATGTCTATTTGTTTTATATATTTCGCGAATTCTGCATAAATCTCTTTCTAGTAATGTGTTGTAACTCTACTATAATAGATTTATTCCTTTTTTTGTGTCTACACAACTTATTTTACACTATCAAAAAAAACAAGGTCAGGATTTTGTTCCTGACCTTTGACAACTTTACCGATTCTTTAGTTCTACATAGCGCTTGTACCAAATGTTTACATAGGCTTCTGAGAAAGGACCACGTCCATTGTTAATCCAATCAACAAGAATTTTGACATGTTCTTTTAGAATATAGTCCAAATCATCAGAATAATTCATTTTGCGTTTGTGACGCTCATACTCCTCAACGTCCAAAAGACGCTTTTCCCCATCTGTAAAAATTTTAACATCCAAATCGTAATCAATATACTTCAATGCTTCTTCATCCAGATAGTAGGGGCTAGCCATATTGCAATAGTAGGAAATTCCATTATCACGAATCATGGCAATGATATTAAACCAATATTTCTTGTGAAAGTAAACAATAGCCGGTTCTCGAGTAACCCAACGACGACCATCACTTTCGGTAACAAGTGTATGATCGTTGACACCAATAATGGCGTTTTCTGTTGTTTTTAGTACCATGGTGTCCCGCCAAGTTCGGTGGAGACTCCCATCATGCTTATAACTTTGAATTGTAATAAAGTCGCCTTCTTTTGGAAGCTTCATAACTAACCAACTTTCTACAATTTATAAGTTTATCGTTTACTATTGTACCATAAAATTACCTAAAATCTGTGAATTTTACATGAAAATATTAAAGATATTCTCCGAGAGCGCTTGCTATATCCGAAAAATCATAGCCCTTTCGTGCTAAAACTTGGGTTAAACGCTGTTTAAGTTCGTATCCTTCATATTTGCGAGCATACTTAGCATATTGCTTGTCAAGTTCCTTGAAGATGAGTTCCTGAATCGTTTCTCCATCAACTTGACTATCCAATTCGTCAAAGGCACTTTTAGCATCAGAGTAAGAGAAGCCCTTGTTGGTCAGATTTTGGATGATCTTATCTTGCAAGGCACGAGTTGGAAGCTTTCCCTCATATTTTTTCAATAGTTTATTCGCTACACGTTGAGCAACTTCCGAAAAATCAAATTCTTTCAAGTTCTCTTCTATAGTAGATTTTGAAATCCCCCTTTGTGCTAGTTTCTGAGTCAGTACATAAGGTCCCTTGTCTCCTGAAAGTTGATTGGCATTGATGATAGCATAAGCGTACTGGCCATCATTAATCCAATTATCTTCTTTAAGATTAGCAATGACTTGAGAAGCTATGTTTTCATCAATATCGTATTTTTTCAGATATTCTCTAATCTCTTTTTCAGTGCGTGCTTTAAAGGATAGGTGGTAGAGAGCCAGATTTTTACCATAAGAAAATTGGGCAAAGTCCTGTATCTCTTTTAATTCCTCTTCGCTTATCACCTTATCTCTTGATAACATAAAACGAACAATTGTATCTTCAGTAATATAGCATTTATTGTCATTATCAAGCTCCATCAGATAGAGTCTTTTTTTCTTTTCAAGTTTTGTGATTTTCATAGTTCTATTATAACTCAAAATGTGAGAAAAAGCTGCCCCCCCTTGATATAGCCGTTTTTTGTCCCTTGATGATAAATTTTAAGAACTTTTTAGGAACTTTGTAGATTTTCAATGGCTTTTTCATAAAAGGAAGTTGCCTTTTTCTTATTGTCTTTAGATAGGTGGCTATAAATGTCCATAGTCATAGAAAGTTTTGCATGGCCTAGCCGTGTTTGGATTTCTTTGTAAGGCAGTCCTGCATTGAGCAGTAGACTAGCGTGAGTGTGTCGGAAAGCGTGGAAACTCAAACGAGGACAACCAGCCAGTTTTAAATGCTTTTCTAATCTGAATCTGAGCGCTCCAGCTTCTCTATAGTTGTCAAAAGTATCAGAGAACACTTTTTCAAAAGTCATCCCTATCTCCCTACCTATTTGGGATTGTCTTGCTTTATAGAGCCGTAGCATGAGTACCGTTTTGGTATCAAGTGCTATTTCTCTGATACTACTTTTACTTTTAGGGCTAGTGATTTCTTTTAGGGTGTTCAAAGTCTTGGTAACTGAAATGCTACCGTTTTGTAGGTCAATATCAGACCATTTCAAGGCTAGACATTCACGAATACGCAAACCAGTCGCTAGAAGTGTCTTATATAACACCGTATCGGAGAAATTTTTATAAGTGTTTGGCAACTGATCCAGATAATCTAAGAATTTTTTCAAATTGTCGTCATCCAGATATTTCAGTTTTTGCCCTTCTTTGGGTTTGCGACGTGGGACGATGATATCACTAGCTGGATTTGAAGCAATGACTTGCAAGGAAACGGCATAGGATAATATGCGTTTATTTAAGGCATGGAGTTGATTATATTGCTGATAACCTTTTCCTAGTTGATTGTAATCTATTGCCCACTGGTTTACCTGGTGCTGGATGATTGGGGGCGTTAGTTTATCTAGTTTGTAGTCTCCAAAGGCTGGTAGGAGATACTTTTTTATGTTGTTTTTTGCCCCTATAAGAGTGCTATGTTTGACTGTATGGCAATAATTTTCTAGCCAGAGTTCCGTCAATTCCTGATAGGTGGTAACGTTAATGGCTTTTGTGACTGTTGAGCCGTTTTTTTCAAACTCTACCTTGGCTTGGATAGCCTTGCTTTTGAGCCTGTTCTTAGTTCTGTCTGAAATAGTTGTCTTGACTTTCTTACCTGTTACGGTATCGATGCCAAGATAAACGCTGGAACGGTAAACTACTGATCCATCTTTCTTTTTGTACTCTGTAATCTTCATGGTCTTACTCCTTTTCCATCAGCAGGCAAGCAATTAGAAAAGGTTTTGAGTTTATACCATGCGAGGGGCTACGAAAACCCCCTTATTTTCGATTTTAAGCAGTCAGACGATAAATTGTTACCAGAATAGGAAACAAGGCGGATATGGGGCTTATATGAGGTTTGAAAAAGCCTCAGTATTTCAAGAGTTTTATTTAGAAAATAAAAAGGAAGTAACAACTAAGCTACTTCCCTGGAGCGCTGAGGCTCAAAGTTTAAAAATATGAGGGTAAACCTCTAAGTAACTTAATTATAGATTAAAGTCTAATAGATGTCAATCAGCAGGCAAGCAATTAGAAATGGTTTCATTGATTAAACCTCAAAATAATGCACAAAAGGAGCTTCGTTAAAAGCCCCTTTTGGTAGGTCGCTACTGCAACCATTCATTAAGATTAAATAAATTATAATCCATTTGGAGCTATATGTAAACAAATTAGCGAATAAGTTCGCCTTTTTTCGTCCTAAAACTGTCCCTTCCGTGTTGTTTCGTAGTCCATGATTCTCCTTTCTATTTGTCAATTTTTCCGTTTTTTGCACTTTAGTCTGTAAAATTGGTTTTCTATTCTTCAATTTCCTCCATTTTTGCACAATAGACCGTAGAAATAGGGTTGCTATTGGTGAATATGGGGGAGTTTTTTATTTTAAGTTATGTTTACTAGAATATAAAAAGAAAAGTAGCCGTATCAAATACGGCTACTATCACGTTATGGATCTAAAATCCAAATGTAAACTTTATGGAGCTAAACTCCTAATAGCTGTATTGTAATATAATTATTAAAAAATGTCAAGAGATTAGAAAAGGTATAATTCTTTTAACTTTTCGTTAATTTTGTCCAATGTGTTATCAGATACTTTCATTTTTCCGATTGGATCTAATCTATTTTTCTTTAAAATTCTATCTTTGCTGATTGTTTGAAGGTTATTACACTTGGCATAAGAACGCTTAATGTATTTTTTGTAGTATTGAGTTAATTCAATAACGTCATTTATTTCTGATTGTGTCCGTTTAAGGTTATCATCGTCTATTATCTTAGGTTGAATTATTTCGTTTGAAAATTGTTCTGTATAAGCTTGGTAGACATCCGATAAGGCAGCTTCAGTAATTGCATTATTGGAATCTAAATATTTTAGGTAGGCAAATAATTCTTTGTGTAATTTTTCAATATATTCATCAAGCAAAATAGAAGGATATTCCGCAATGACTTCGTCTATGAGTACAGTATCTATTTGATTTTTAGATGTTAGAGGAATTACTGTAAGTGTTTTTTTATAGGGACTATCTACTTTGTCTAAGACAATAGCCCAATGATTATTTGATAATTCTCCGCCTATATTTACACCGAACTCTACGAATATCAGAGAGCCACGACTGAATTTCCAATATTTTCTTTTTTGAGTCTTAGCTTCAAATAAGAATTGTTCAGATTGTCTTTTAACTGCTGGTGCAAGAAATCGGTATTTAGAAGATGTATGTTTTGCTTTACCAAGTTTATAGAGTTTTTCAACTTCTATGTAGTTTTGTTTGGTTTGTTCAAAATATGGATTTTCTTTGTTCATTTTAATTCTCTCTATATATGCCCACGACTTCGCCGATGGTTTAGAAGATATTAGTCATTTCTATTTGTCAATTTTGCCGTTTTTTGAGCTTTAGTCTGTAAAATTGGCTTTCTATTCTTCAATTTCCCCTGTTTTTGCACAATAGACCGTAGAAATAGGGTTGCTATTGGCGAATATGGGGGAGTTTTTTAATTTACGATGAGTTCTCCAACAGGGATAAAATCTTTTTGTTTTGAAGATTTTGCGATTAAGTCGTATTGATCAGCAGATTTTTCATACCCAAGGGAAAGAGTAGTATTGTCGTCTGGTAATTTTTTAGCAAACTCAGATATAGACATACGAAATACGGTAATTGCATTTTGCTGATTAGTTGTAGCAGAATTTGAATTGATTGCGTCCATAGTCTCTTTTGCGCTATCTTTAGCCGTTCCAGTTAGCAAAATCATGATTGTATCATGCGGTTCGGATGAATCTGAATCGATTACGTTATTCTGAATTTTTACGTTTATTGCGCCAGTTGATTCAGGATCTAATTTTGATTTGATTTCAGAAATTAAATCACCGTATTTACTGTTATCTACTTTGGCTTTTGTGTTTGTTGAAGTAGTATTTTTTTGCTCCGTTTTTGGTTGCTCCGAGCTATCTTTAGTAGTTGATTGATTGTTAGAGCAAGCTACTAGAACGGTAGCAGAAAGTAAAATAGCTGATGTACCTAGTAATTTTTTCATAAGTAGCCTCCTATATGCTGATGTTTTTCTGATAAAAGATTTAGTGCGATATCCCATATTTTTTACAATAGACCTATGGGATAGAGTATCTATTGGCGGATATGGGGCTTTTATGGGCTTTAAGCTTGAGAAATTACACGCTTTAATATTTTTAGAGTCCGAAAGTACCGATTTTAAAGCTAAGGTTTGCTATTAAATGTGCTTATATACAAAGTCTAATTTTGTTATTTTATAAAGTTAAAGTTTTAGTATTCTCTAGTTCTTTTTCGGTTTCTCGTTTTAATTCGTCGCTAAAAAAAGACAAATATATTTTATCACCCTTTTGTACAGTGATAGTTTCTAGCCCATCTTCAAATTCTCCAGTACATTCTAAGTAGTCACAAAACACATTTATTTTATTATTGACTTGAAATACATTATTTTTTATTACCTCTAATAACTGAGAGTAAAACGCGGTTTTCATTGATATGGGCAAACCGGATAGAAAATTAAAAAAATCTTCTTCATCATACGCAACGCTTTGTTCTAAATCAATTGAGAGCCAAAGTTTGAAACTGTCATCGTCAAGTGGGAAATCATAGTTTTTTGGATGACGATACCAAAGGGTTAGAAAATAATCTTTTTCAGTATTTTTGGTTTTTAACTTTATCACTACGTAGTCAAGGTTTTTTTCTTCATCATTTTCTTTAAAATACATTTCCCAAATATATGGAACATAAATAAAGAAATCTTTTAATTCAATTCCAAGGTAATTACATAGTTTGTCAACTGTTTCAAATTGAACGCCTTTACCAGTGTTTTCTGCTAAGGCCATTAGAGTGGTTTTTGAAATACCGGTCTCTTCATAAACATCTGCTATTTTTAAGCCTCGTTCAGCCATGAGGACTGCGAAATTTGTTTTTATCATTATAATTTCCTCCGTGTCTAAATTATAACTTAAAGCGCAAAAAAACACAATATACAAAAAAATATAACAGACTATTGACAAATGTTTTAGATTAGTGTATCATGTTTATTGTTAGCGAGTATGCTAAAATATAACAACAATCGATAAAGGAGGGTTGGGTGTTGAAAAATAATATGCGTGTTATTTTGGCAAAGCAACGCAAAAAAACCTCTGACGTTGCAGAGGCTACGGGAATTTCAAAAAGCACCTTAACGGCTTTGTACTATGAACGTGCAAAGAATCCAAGTCTTGATACGTTAAAAAAAGTATCTAGTTATTTGGGCGTTACGCTGGATGAATTTCTAGATACGAAAGAATAGAAAGGAGCGAACCAATGGAACTGGTTTACATGGACGGCAAGAAAGAGCCGTATACTACGAGCGAGATTATCGCTGAATGTGCTGAAGTACAGCACCATACTATTACACGCTTAGTCAGAGACAATAAAGCTGATTTTGAAGCGTTGGGAATACTTGGATTTAAAATCCATAAATTAGATAAGAGAGGGCAACCGAAAAAAATCTATCTTCTGAATGAGCAACAAGCTACCTTGCTGATCACTTATCTAAAGAATACTGAACCTGTACGGCAATTCAAAATGAACCTAGTCAAAGCATTCTTTGAAATGCGTGACGAACTTTCCAAGCGACAACTACAGAGAGAACTGGAAAAGCCAAAGCGTAAAAGCTTAACCGAAGCTATTCAAACATGGGAGAAAGCTCCCAAGTATGCTTATAGTACCCTGACAAACTTACTACTGAAGGGAGTGACAGGGAAGAATAAAGCGCAACTCATGAAGGAGCGAGAAAGTAAGAACGGTATTGATGGTTTGACAAGTGTAGAACTGGCAAACTATCAGCGCTTGGAAGATATGGTTATAGCTATGATTAATTTGAATAGGGGGTATTCAGAAATTAAAGAACTAATTTTTAAAGTATAGGAGTATAGAAAATGGAAAATGAATTTAAGACAGTTACAAATGCCAAGGGGTTAGAAATTCCCAAGTATCCCAAGGATTTTAAAAAGCTGGTTGAGAAAGACAGACAACTAGCCGAATATCTTTGTATGAACTACGAGGATTTGGACAGTGAAGACCTGGGCGCATTTCTTGAAACGGTGGAGCAGGGGTTCAGCTGGATTCTGGATCTTATCGAAAGTAAAGACTTGCTTTATAAACCACAGTCGGGTAGTAATCATGCAAAAAGAAAATAAAAAAATCACTTGCTCAAATTTTGACCGAGGAGAGCAAGCGATAAGATTAAGGATATAGAAATTTTTTCTATACTCTGATTATAGCAAAAAATATCTATTCTATCAAATACCTAAAGAAAAACCGAAGAGCAGGCAAGCAATTAGATAAGGTTTTGAAATCAAGTGCTGACACGGAGATTCTAAGCACTTGTTTAGCAAAAATGAGGGTGATTACCCACGAAACATCACTACAAGCGTTCGCCAACTAGGGGCAATCGCCCAGCGTTTGGAGTGGTGAAACAATCCAATATAGGAAAAAGGGAAAACAGACTATGACAGAAACAACATACGATATTATCGCTAAAAGCTTGGATAGAATTAGTATGGAATTACACCAAGCAGACGAAAACAATGATTTTTTAAGAATAGGACTCTTATCAGGACAATTAAAAGCTATCAAAGAAGATTTACACCGCTTACTTTGGATTGAACTTCCTGAATTGAATGACAGTCATAAAATCAAAGCGATCTCTAAAAGAACTACGGGAATCTTTTTCAGCCCTGGTATTTTTGAATTGGATGCTATGCGACAAGCATTCTTTAAACGCCAAGCCAAGCATTTTTTTGACAATGCAACAGAGCAACAGGCGTATATAGAATATGCTGAAAAGGAGTATTTAGAGGCTACTATAACCTTGAAGGATATTCTTGTTAACTCTAAAAATGGGACCCGACAAGTAAATAAAGATTGTCTTGTAGAAAAATTTGAAGAGGCAATGCAATGACACAATCAGAATTTTACAACCGAATGACTAAAATCAAGGATAGACATCCGAACCTCTTTCAGTTCATCATTGACTTTTTAGATGATAAAGTAACTCCAGAAGAGGTGTACGACTTTCTGAAGATGGAGCACAGCTATCAAGTGAATTATATCAAGAATTACCAAGCGAGGGCATAGCATGAATGAACTAGATTTAAGCAATACACAGGCGGTAATCTTCATGGTGGTATTGATTGGCTTGCTGATTTATTTAAACCACCGAGACCGCGAAAAAAACGCCAAAATAGAGCGAGAAAACCAACAGACGATAGAAACAACTAGCGAGGATTTAAACCCTGATTATGGGCGATATATCCAGCTTGCAGGTGTTAATAAACAAGGAGATATCAAATGACTTATAGAGTACATTTATATACTAAAGAGAAATTAGATGAGCAAGGCTTAACAATAGAGGCTTTTATAGTTAAGCGTATAGAGAACATAGAAAATCTATCAGCAATTTTCGGAGTATTAGATAATCAACTTTCGGATACAAACTTAAGACATAAAGTTTGTAAAACTATTGAGATGATTTTAAATGATCAGGAAGATATGTTATTTAGGGCATTAAGTGACCAAATAACCTTCCGAACCCATAAACCAGCCTAGAAAATGAGGAATAGAATGAATTTAACACTGAAAGGGGTGGAAGGATATGTTTAGTTTGAGTAAAGAAAGCGAACACGATTTAACCAATAGAATAAGCACAGTAGTAGAAAACTATCTAGCAGTCCGAGAAAGACCTAAACCACGACTAACTGGTTTAATATCAGCACAAGAAGCTATGGACGAGTTAGATATAAAATACAAAACCTTGCAAAAGTGGGAAGGTGCAGGACTAAGACGCTACCAACCACCACTAGAAGATACTAGAAAAGTCTATTACAAAGTTACGGATATTTTGAAGTTCCTGGGGGTAGATGATGGCAAAGACTAAAATATATTTTTGGTTAAAAGTTGACAAGAAGTTTTTTGATAATCTTTTTATAAAACGACTTAAAAATATGCCTGGTGGCTACACTATGACAGTGATTTATATCCGTCTTATGTTGGAAAGTTTAGAAGATGATTGTATTTTGTACTATGAAGGATATTTTGATAGTTTGGTACAGGAATTAGCTTTAAAACTAGATGTTTCTGAAGATGATATAAATATGACAGTTGCATATTTTACAAAATGCGGACTAATTCAGATCGATGATGATGGCCATGCTACATTATCACAAGCAAAAGCCATGGTTGAGAGTGAAACAAACTGGGCAAAATACAAGCGAGACCAAAGAAAAAATAGTCAAGATATACCAAAATTGGAGAATGTCCAAAGTAAAGAGACTTTTTCCAACTCATGTCCAACAGAGATAGAGATAGAGATAGATAAAGATAAAGAGTTATATAAAGAATATATATTGTCAGGTAAACCTGACTTTGTATTTCCTAAATGGCTAACTTCTAGTATGATTGATGAGGTAACCAAAGGACGTTCTGAAAAGTATTTAATCAGAATACCTCTGGCATATTTGAACCATACAGTTGGGAAAAATTATAAATATTTGGACAAAAATTTGAAGCCGATAATGGCACGATTCAAAGAAGGCTATACACTTGAAGATTTTAAACAGGTGATAGATATTAAAACGGCAGAGTGGAAGGATAGTCCTGAATTTTCTAAATATCTGAGACCTGAAACACTTTTCGGATCTAAGTTTGACGGTTATTTGAATCAAAAGCCTAAAACAATAAGAGGGAAGTCTGAAGATAACTTCCCAGACCTACCATTTTAGGAGTTGCAAGGATGAAGGAACAATTTAAAGAATTTAATAACAGAAAAATATCAGATAAAGTTTGTGATATTCATCAGGTAAATTACTGGGAAATTTCTATACCTGTAGTAGGGAGTTCAGAAAGAAAAATACAACCATTTTGCCCGGAGTGTGTGAAGGGGGATATTAAACAAAAAGAGAAAGACCTATTACAGAGGTTTGATGATAGACAAACGTATTTTAAAACTTATGATGTCTTAATGCGTGATAGTACAATTCCTAAAGAGTTAAAGGGAGCGACATTTGATAATTTCTTTGTTAAGACTACAGAGGAATGTCAGATGTTAGAGTTTGTAAAGGGGCAAGCCCAGAAATACCTTGCAGGTATGACGGGAAATACTTTAATCAGCGGTAGCACAGGAATAGGAAAAAGTCACTTATCGCTTGCCCTGGCCAAAGAAATCAATGAGAGTTTCAGAGAGAAGAACGAGCCTAAGAGCGTATTGTTTGTCAGCTTAACCGAGATTATCAAGCAGATAAAAGAAGGTTGGGCTTATGGAAGAAATGCAAACTTAACAGAGTATGAGGCGGTTAAAAAGCTGGTTGACGTTGATTTTCTAATCATTGATGACCTTGGAGCAAAAAATGGAACAATCACTCCTAAGAGTGACTGGGAACAGGATTTCTTGTTTGATATTATCAACAATCGAGAAACTACGATTTTCAACACGAACCTAGATAGTAGTGAACTGCGGACTGTTTACAATGCTAGAAATTCAAGTAGAATTTTGAAAGGTTTAGAAGGGAACACTTTCAAGGCTTTTACGATCAAAGATAAGCGATATACGATTAACACAGTGAGAGGAGAGAAAGGTTAATAGATATGGATGAAATGAAATTTTCAACAGAAAAAGGCTTTATTGTCTACGAAAAATGTGGTATAATAGAGATAGAAAAAGTTCCAAGATTTGGAGAGATAACTTTAGTCTACTCAGATGGGAAATTTACTCATCTAGTCAAAAAAGAAACTAAAAAATAAGTCTATTGAGAACAACTCAGGGGCATACCGTAAGCATATGATGCTAGTGGTATGCCCTTTTTGTTTGCATAGAAAGGGGGTGAGTGTTATGGCAAGAGATACTTCTTTAGGGTATATAGTAGCCAATAAGTTTTCTATGGATCCAGATAAAAGACAGAAAATATTTTCTCAGTGTAAAAAAGAAGATAATAGCTTAGAACAACGGAAACAAGAAATACTAGAAAAATATGCTGACAAAAATAAAGAATCAACAGCTAGAAAAAATGATTTTAAAAGCTCGTAGAGTTCTAAAAGAAAAGCTAAGAGCTAAGAACTTTAGAAAAAATTATAAACAACGAGGAGCAATAAAGAGATAAAGGAGTATAAAATGGCTAAAAAATTTAGTTTGGTAGAAAAGTATGTAAGAAGTAGAGGAATGAGTATTGATGATGAAAAATCAAAAACAGGTTTAATATTATCACAAGATATAACAAGTATCTATGACGTTCCTGAAGAAGGAAAAGAATTAGTGGATCTTGTTAATGTGATTGAGCACACGGGTACTGGTGGAACATATGAAACTGTAGGTTTTGACGATGAACATCTATCAGAACTTGAATCAGAAGAGTTTAGAGATAGTAAAAGTGTAGAACTTAGAAAAAAACAGATTAGAACCAAGTTTGAACACAAGACATTTTCAGGCCGTATTGCCTTATCGTCTGAACAAGTTGATGATGGAGAATATAATATATCAGACTTCTTAAGTAACAAAATTACCCGTCTTTGTCGTAAAACACGTAATATTGAAATTGGAAAAATTCTAAAAGAAGCACCTGAAAAAAATGTTTCTAATTTTGACGAATTGAAAGACACCATAAACGATTTGAATCCTGAACGTCATAATACTCTTGTATTAAGTCAGTCACTATTTAAGTTTTTAGATAAAGAGAAATCTAGCGATGGAAATTATATTTTAAAAATTAACAAGAAGGAACAATACTCAGAAAACTTATACGTTGATGATGTTATTGTTGTATCTGATGAAGTACTAGGAGTAAAAGGCGATAAAGTTGCTTTCGTTGGGGATTTGTACAATTTCGCTACTTTATTTGAAAGAAATAAAAATAGCTTACGTTGGGTAAGTGAATCCGTTATTTATGGAATGAGTTTAATGCTTTATACTCGTTTCGTTGTGAAGAAAATTGAAACGGATTGCGCTTTCTTTATAAAATGGAATTAGGAGATAGGGGATGGATATTAGAGAAGTATTATCAACATTAGAAAATCTTGATGATAAAAAAGATAAGATTGCAAAAGCAAGAACAAAGTTGGAAGAAAAAAGAAAAACAATTACTGGAGAGAAGAAGGTTTCATTTGATAATATTGATTCTTTTTTTGAGGATAATGCTACTTCCTTAGAACAAATTGCTAAAATGAGTGAATCAATCGATCTTTTAGAGAAAGAGTATGATACTAATTTCTGGGAGGCAAAGGCAGCGATATTTGAATATATCTTTAAAGAGACTAAACGAAGAGCTGAAGAAAAGAAAATCTATAAACGTTACCAGAAGAAACTTAGAATAATTTTAGATGCCTACGATGAAATTCAATCACTAAAGAAAGATGTAGAAGAAATACATAAAGAAGTAGTTGGAGAAATAACTCAGGAGCATTCTCTTGCAGTATATCGGACAGAAGTAAATCCAACAAGTATTCTTCCGTTCTTAAATCCTGATATCAGTGGGCATATGAATTTTTCTAAGGAATATCGTGAGATTAAAGAGTATTTAGGTAAAGAGTAATTCATTAGAAACAAGGCTAATTTGAATATCAAGAAATTGATAGCTATATCAAAAATGGCCTTGTTTTTAATTTCAGTAAATTAGTTTCACAAAATGAAGAAAGCATAAACTAAAACAGAGTATAGGCTTGGAAGCCATGTATATCAGTAAGTTATAGAATGGAGTGAGTTTCACAGAATGTAAGATAAGAGAAACTGGGGAATAAATTAGAGGGATACTTCTTTAAATTGTCATATTGAAGAGTTGTCAAACTTAAAACAATGATACCTGGTAAGTGGAGTGTTGAAAGGCTTTTAAGCTTTTGTCAGTTTGACAGAATGCAAGATAAGAAAATTTTAAAATTGAAGTGGAGGTACTTGACTATGTATGAACTGAGTAACAGAGACCTGGACGGGATAGATATCGAGTTAGGGCGATATAGAACGATTGCTAATAAAATTTACTTGAGAAGACAAGAGTTGATACATAACAAGAAACATGGGAATGAAACGTATATTAGATCTCAGGGCAAGAAAGTTTCAAGTCCTACTGAAGATACTATAATTAGAATTGAAGAAGATTTAACCTTAAGATATCTGGAAGGTTTTAAATTAATTGTAGATACCTTGATGGAGAATCTGATTGATACTGATCTAGTCATCTTTAAAATGAGATTTTTAGAAGCTGGTGTGACTTGGGAAGACGTGGCAGAGAAACTAAGTAAAAGTACTCGTTATATAAATAGTCGAAGAAAAGTAATCGCTAAAAGATTTATAGAACTGAAAGGATATTGACTCCCCCCACGTTGAAAAAAATTTTTTGAATACTTTGGGAACCGGTGAAGGGAACTTTTTCCAAGTCGGAGCACTTCAGACAAAAAGGGGATAAAAACCTTCCAATTTATCAGAAAAAGATTAGTTTTGAAGAAGGAAGATATTTAGTAGAAGAAATTAAGCTTTTCCCTTGTAATTTAAAGTAGAAAGAGGATGACCTACTTTCTGAGATTCCAGAGGATGGCAGGAAGTGAAAACCAAGTTACAATAGATGAAGAGGCTTGGAAACTTGTCCTACCTGATCAGTGGAATTTGACTAGTAAGCATAAAAAGGCAATCAGAGAGAGTCTAGAAACATTTGTCCATGATATCAATAAGATAGAGAACAAGCGAGCCAGAAAATACTTTATTATCCATTATTGTTACATGAGGAAGAAAACAGTAAGTGAATGTTTAGAAATTGCTGGGACAAAATCCACTAATTATCATAGATACAAACAGATAGCTGTCTTAAACTTTGCTAGAATCCACCAGAACGGAGAACTAGAAGCATATAAGTAGCCATCAGCTGAATAACTGGAGTCTAGGACGCCCCGTTTTAGGGCTTCATCATATAGAACTCCATGAATCAACTAGAAACCCTTAGAAATGAATCTAGGGGCTTTTAGATTTTAGAATATATAGGTTGGTGATATATGGTATAATGGTGATAGGTAATAAAAAAAGCACGTTTGACCGTGCTAGTTTCTTGCCTGCTGAACTCATCATATAGTATAGTGGCTCCTTTATGGGGCTTTTTTTGTGAACATTTTTAGGAACTTTTAAAGAATTTAAAGAAAATATAAGGAAATATGATTTTAAAGAAAATCAGGAATATCAAGGCCTTTACTTACTAATGAAATATAAAAATCAAGCGGTAGCGGAATAACTCAAAATGTGATAAGATAGGGGTATGAATCTGAAAGTGAAACAAAAAATACCATTAAAAATCAAGCGCATGGGAATTAATGGTGAGGGAATCGGCTTTTATCAAAAAACCTTAGTCTTTGTGCCTGGTGCTCTCAAAGGAGAAGATATCTATTGTCAGATTACTTCTATTAAACGTAACTTTGTTGAAGCAAAATTACTAAAGGTTAATAAGAAGTCTAAATTCCGAGTTGTGCCAGCTTGTACTATTTATAATGAATGTGGAGGCTGCCAAATCATGCACCTGCATTATGATAAGCAGCTAGAGTTCAAGACGGACTTACTTCATCAAGCGCTGAAAAAATTTGCTCCTGCAGGATATGAAAATTATGAAATCCGCCCGACGATTGGTATGCAGGAACCAAAGTACTACCGTGCTAAGTTACAATTTCAGACTCGAAAATTTAAGAATCAGGTCAAGGCGGGCTTATATGCACAAAACTCTCACTATTTAGTAGAGTTGAAAGACTGCCTGGTACAAGACAAGGGAACCCAAGTGATTGCTAATCGTCTAGCAGAATTACTTACTTATCATCAGATTCCAATCACGGATGAGAGAAAAGTTCTAGGAGTTAGGACTATTATGGTCCGACGAGCAAGAAAGACTGGACAGGTTCAGATTATTATTGTTACAAATCGCCAGCTTAATTTAACCCTGCTGGTAAAAGATTTAGTTAAAGATTTTTCAGAGATTGTGACAGTAGCTGTTAATACAAATACAGCTAAAACCAGTGAGATTTATGGAGAAAAGACAGAGATTATCTGGGGTCAAGAGAGTATTCAAGAAGGTGTTCTTGATTATGAATTTTCACTATCTCCTCGCGCTTTCTATCAACTAAATCCTGAACAAACAGAAGTCCTCTATAGTGAGGCAGTAAAGGCGTTGGATGTTGATAAAGAAGACCATTTGATTGACGCTTATTGTGGAGTTGGAACGATTGGATTTGCCTTCGCAAAGAAAGTTAAAACACTTAGAGGTATGGATATTATTCCAGAAGCCATTGAAGATGCCAAGCGAAATGCTAAAAGAATGGGATTTGACAACACACATTACGAAGCTGGAACAGCAGAGGAGATTATCCCTCGCTGGTATAAAGAAGGCTACCGAGCAGATGCTCTGATCGTAGACCCACCACGTACAGGTCTAGATGACAAGTTATTAGATACAATTCTTACCTATGTACCAGAAAAAATGGTCTATATTTCTTGCAATGTTTCAACCTTAGCTCGTGATTTGGTACGCTTAGTAGAAGTCTATGATCTTCATTATATCCAGTCGATCGATATGTTTCCACACACCGCTCGAACTGAAGCAGTGGTAAAATTAATTAAAAAAGTTTAAAAAAGTAGTTGACAAAGTTTGAAAAGCCTGTATAATAGTAAGAGTTGAAAACAACTCAGGTCCGTTGGTCAAGGGGTTAAGACACCGCCTTTTCACGGCGGTAACACGGGTTCGAATCCCGTACGGACTATGGTATGTTGCGGATGGAACACTTGATGAAAAAAGATTAAAAAAGTTTCAAAAAAGTGTTGACAAGCGAAAGCGACTGTGATATACTAATATAGTTGTCGCTTGAGAGAAGCGAGTGACAAAGACCTTTGAAAACTGAACAAGACGAACCAATGTGCAGGGCACTACAACTAAGGTTGTAGTACTGAACAATGAAAAAACAATAAATCTGTCAGTGACAGAAATGAGTGAGAACTCAAACTTTTAATGAGAGTTTGATCCTGGCTCAGGACGAACGCTGGCGGCGTGCCTAATACATGCAAGTAGAACGCTGAAGGAGGAGCTTGCTCTTCTGGATGAGTTGCGAACGGGTGAGTAACGCGTAGGTAACCTGCCTGGTAGCGGGGGATAACTATTGGAAACGATAGCTAATACCGCATAATAGTAGATGTTGCATGACATTTGCTTAAAAGGTGCAATTGCATCACTACCAGATGGACCTGCGTTGTATTAGCTAGTTGGTGGGGTAACGGCTCACCAAGGCGACGATACATAGCCGACCTGAGAGGGTGATCGGCCACACTGGGACTGAGACACGGCCCAGACTCCTACGGGAGGCAGCAGTAGGGAATCTTCGGCAATGGACGGAAGTCTGACCGAGCAACGCCGCGTGAGTGAAGAAGGTTTTCGGATCGTAAAGCTCTGTTGTAAGAGAAGAACGAGTGTGAGAGTGGAAAGTTCACACTGTGACGGTATCTTACCAGAAAGGGACGGCTAACTACGTGCCAGCAGCCGCGGTAATACGTAGGTCCCGAGCGTTGTCCGGATTTATTGGGCGTAAAGCGAGCGCAGGCGGTTAGATAAGTCTGAAGTTAAAGGCTGTGGCTTAACCATAGTACGCTTTGGAAACTGTTTAACTTGAGTGCAAGAGGGGAGAGTGGAATTCCATGTGTAGCGGTGAAATGCGTAGATATATGGAGGAACACCGGTGGCGAAAGCGGCTCTCTGGCTTGTAACTGACGCTGAGGCTCGAAAGCGTGGGGAGCAAACAGGATTAGATACCCTGGTAGTCCACGCCGTAAACGATGAGTGCTAGGTGTTAGACCCTTTCCGGGGTTTAGTGCCGTAGCTAACGCATTAAGCACTCCGCCTGGGGAGTACGACCGCAAGGTTGAAACTCAAAGGAATTGACGGGGGCCCGCACAAGCGGTGGAGCATGTGGTTTAATTCGAAGCAACGCGAAGAACCTTACCAGGTCTTGACATCCCTCTGACCGCTCTAGAGATAGAGCTTTCCTTCGGGACAGAGGTGACAGGTGGTGCATGGTTGTCGTCAGCTCGTGTCGTGAGATGTTGGGTTAAGTCCCGCAACGAGCGCAACCCCTATTGTTAGTTGCCATCATTCAGTTGGGCACTCTAGCGAGACTGCCGGTAATAAACCGGAGGAAGGTGGGGATGACGTCAAATCATCATGCCCCTTATGACCTGGGCTACACACGTGCTACAATGGCTGGTACAACGAGTCGCAAGCCGGTGACGGCAAGCTAATCTCTTAAAGCCAGTCTCAGTTCGGATTGTAGGCTGCAACTCGCCTACATGAAGTCGGAATCGCTAGTAATCGCGGATCAGCACGCCGCGGTGAATACGTTCCCGGGCCTTGTACACACCGCCCGTCACACCACGAGAGTTTGTAACACCCGAAGTCGGTGAGGTAACCGTAAGGAGCCAGCCGCCTAAGGTGGGATAGATGATTGGGGTGAAGTCGTAACAAGGTAGCCGTATCGGAAGGTGCGGCTGGATCACCTCCTTTCTAAGGAAAAGGAACTGCGCATTGGTCTTGTTTAGTCTTGAGAGGTCTTGTGGGGCCTTAGCTCAGCTGGGAGAGCGCCTGCTTTGCACGCAGGAGGTCAGCGGTTCGATCCCGCTAGGCTCCATTGGTGAGAGATCACCAAGTAATGCACATTGAAAATTGAATATCTATATCAAATAGTAACAAGAAAATAAACCGAAAACGCTGTAGTATTAATAAGAGTTTATGACTGAAAGGTCAGAAAAATAAGGTTAAGTTAATAAGGGCGCACGGTGGATGCCTTGGCACTAGGAGCCGAAGAAGGACGTGACAAACGACGATATGCCTTGGGTAGCTGTAAGTAAGCGATGATCCAGGGATTTCCGAATGGGGGAACCCAACAGGTACTACCTGTTACCCGCATCTGTTAAGGATGTGAGGAGGAAGACGCAGTGAACTGAAACATCTAAGTAGCTGCAGGAAGAGAAAGCAAAAGCGATTGCCTTAGTAGCGGCGAGCGAAACGGCAGGAGGGCAAACCGAAGAGTTTACTCTTCGGGGTTGTAGGACTGCAATGTGGACTCAAAGATTATAGAAGAATGATTTGGGAAGATCAGCCAAAGAGAGTAATAGCCTCGTATTTAAAATAGTCTTTGTACCTAGCAGTATCCTGAGTACGGCGGGACACGTGAAATCCCGTCGGAATCTGGGAGGACCATCTCCCAACCCTAAATACTCCCTAGTGACCGATAGTGAACCAGTACCGTGAGGGAAAGGTGAAAAGCACCCCGGGAGGGGAGTGAAATAGAACCTGAAACCGTGTGCCTACAACAAGTTCGAGCCCGTTAATGGGTGAGAGCGTGCCTTTTGTAGAATGAACCGGCGAGTTACGTTATGATGCGAGGTTAAGTTGAAGAGACGGAGCCGTAGGGAAACCGAGTCTGAATAGGGCGAATTAGTATTATGACGTAGACCCGAAACCATGTGACCTACCCATGAGCAGGTTGAAGGTGCGGTAAGACGCACTGGAGGACCGAACCAGGGCACGTTGAAAAGTGCTTGGATGACTTGTGGGTAGCGGAGAAATTCCAAACGAACTTGGAGATAGCTGGTTCTCTCCGAAATAGCTTTAGGGCTAGCGTCGACATAAAGATTCTTGGAGGTAGAGCACTGTTTGGGTGAGGGGTCCATCCCGGATTACCAATCTCAGATAAACTCCGAATGCCAATGAATTATGGTCGGCAGTCAGACTGCGAGTGCTAAGATCCGTAGTCGAAAGGGAAACAGCCCAGACCACCAGCTAAGGTCCCAAAATAATTGTTAAGTGGAAAAGGATGTGGGGTTGCACAGACAACTAGGATGTTAGCTTAGAAGCAGCTATTCATTCAAAGAGTGCGTAATAGCTCACTAGTCGAGTGACCCTGCGCCGAAAATGTACCGGGGCTAAAACAATTTACCGAAGCTGTGGATACCT